>NZ_JBQEOF010000001.1:0-263778 GCF_052044995.1 Roseateles sp. 22389 | reverse complement strand
CGGCGCGGGCGCGGCCCTCTGCCGACGTCGCCGGAGGCGGCGTTCAGCCGCCCAGCCATGCGCGCCGCAGGCTTTGCGCCCGTGCCGGCGCCTTCTCCAGCAGGCCCAGGCAGACCGGCCGCGCGGCGCTGTCCTGCGTGGGCAGCATCAGGGCGAGCGACAGCATGCGCTGGTCGCGCGCCACCAGCAGCTCCAGGCGCTGCGGATCGACGTGGTTGAGCGTCAGCGGCAGGTCATCGAGCTTGCGCACGCGCCAGTCGTTGCAGGCGACGATCTCGTCCCCGGCGCTCAGCCCGGCGGCCAGCGCGGCGCTGTCCAGCAGCACCTGCTTGACCGTCACGACGCCGTCGCTCTCCGACACCCGCAGCCCGAGCCGCTGCGCCAGCGTCGGCTTGTCCAGGCACCAGCGCACGCCCATGCGCTCGAGCAGTTGGGGCAGCGGCAGGTCGTCGGTGCCATGCACCCAGGTCGACAGCGTCTGCGCGATCGCCTCGCCGCCCAGGTCCGCGAGCTTGCCCAGGATGCGCGCCTCGTCGACCGGACCGCCGCCGCTGTCCTTCCACAGGCCGCGCATCAGGTCGTCCAGCGACGCCGGCTTGTCGCTCTTCTCCGCGCCGCGCAGCGACAGGTCCAGCGCCAGCGCCACCATCGCGCCCTTGGCGTAGTAGCTGACCACCGCGTTGGGCGTGTTCTCGTCCTGGCGGTAGTACTTGGTCCAGGCCTCGAAGCTGGAGCGCGCCACGCTGTGGTGCTTGCGTCCCGGCGCGCCCAGCACCTGGGTGAAGGTCTGCGCGATCAGCTTCAGGTAGCGGGCCTCGTCGATCAGGCCGGTGCGCACCAGGAAGAGGTCGTCGTAGTAGGAGGTGAAGCCCTCGAAGAACCACAGCAGCTCGGTGTAGTTCTCCTGCTCGTAGTCGTAGCGCTCGAACACGTCGGGGCGCAGCCGCTTGACGTTCCAGGTGTGGAAGTACTCGTGGCTGATCAGGCCCAGCAGCTTGACGTAGCCGTCGGACACCTCGGCCTGCCCCAGCCGCGGCAGGTCGCGTCGCGAGGCGATCAGCGCGGTGCTGGCGCGGTGCTCCAGGCCGCCATAGCCGTCGTCGGTGCAGTTGAGCAGGAAGACGTAGCGCGACATCGGCGGCTTGCCCTTGCCGCAGTGCCAGAAGGCGATCTGGGCCTCGCAGAGCTTCTGCGCGTCGCGCAGCAGCCGCTCGCCGTCGAACACCGGCAGCGCGCCGGCGACGACGAACTCATGCGGCACGCCGCCGGCGATGAACTCGCCGCGCCAGAACGGCCCCAGCTCGAAGGGGTGGTCGGCCAGTTCGTCGTAGTCGGCGGCCTCGAACTGCAGTGGCGCGCCCTCGATGGGGGCCATCGCCGTCGCCACCTCCCAGCCCGCCGGCAGGCCGGTCAGCTCGACGCGGTGCGGCAGCTGGTCCTTGCCGTGCGCTCGCAGGCACAGGCTGGTCGCGTTGAAGAAGCCGCGATGCGCGTCCAGGAAGGCGGCGCGCACCGAGGTGTCGAAGGCGTACACCGGGTAGCTGACGACCAGCGCGCCACGGCCGGCGCAGTCGAATTCCCAGCGGTTCTTCGCGGTCTGCGTGACGAGGACCTCGCGGTTGCCCTGGCGCGCGCTGACGGCGCCGAGGTGGCGGGAGAACTCCCGCACCAGGTAGCTGCCCGGAATCCAGACCGGCAGGCTGAGGGCCTGGCGCGGCTCGGGCGCCGGCACGGTGAGGGTGACCTCGAAACGGTGCGCATGCGGGTCGGCGACGGCGATGCGGTAGTGGATCGTGGGGCTTGCGGTCATGGGAACAGCCTACCAAGCCTGGGCCCGCCGCGGCATGCGGCTGGGCGGTTCTCGTTCAGGCGCCGATCAGGGTTTTCAGGTGCCCTGCGCGGCGATGAAGCAGCTCAGCGCGGCGATCGCGCTCAGCCGGAAACGCAGCGTCAGCCAGGCCGACGCGCCCAGCGACGGATAGAGCTTGCGGTCGGCGACATAACAGCCGATCAGCAGGAAGCCCTCGATCACCAGCCCGGCGTAGGGCGGCATCGTCGAGGCGATCCAGGCCAGCAGCGCCGGCACCACGCCCCAGATGAAGGGCGCCGGCGACGGGATGGTCTGGCGGAAGCCCAGGCCCCAGTGGATGGCGCCGAGGAAGCTGATCACGATGGCCGCGTAACGCGACAAGCCGTCGGTGACGTAGGGATGTGCGTCCGCGCGCACCAGCCAGACCAGCGCCGCGCCCAGGACGAAGGGGATGAGCCCGGCGTAGCCGAGCCGCAGGGCGATCGGGTTGACGGCGGCCGAGCCGGCGTGGGCCGGGGCGGTGTGGGCGGTGCGGTCGTTCATCGGATCAGGATTTCTTCGGGGTCTTGTCGGTCTTGTCCGGGGCCTGGACGGCCTGCAGGCGCTTCTCGAGCTGCTGCGGGCTGAGCGCGCCCGGCGCGCGGGTGCCGTCCTCGAAGAGGATCGCCGGCGTGCCGGTCACGCGGATCTTCTGGCTCAGCGCCAGGTTGCGATCGATCGCGGCGACGTCGCACGCGGCCTCGGCCTTGGGCAGCGCATCGCCGTCGATCATCCAGTTGCGCCAGGCCAGCGTGTTGTCCTTGGCGCACCAGGCGGCCCGCGACTTCTCGGGCGAGTCGCCGCCCAGGATCGGGATCACGAAGGTGTAGACGGTGATGTTGTCCACCTCCTGCAGCGACTTCTCGAAGCGCTTGCAGTAGCCGCAGTTCGGATCGGCGAAGACCGCGATGCGGCGCTTGCCGTCGCCCTTCTTCCAGACGATCGCGTCCTTGAGCGGCAGCGAGGCGAAGTCGACCGACGACAGCTTCTCCAGGCGCTCCTGCGTCACGTTGCGGCGGTTCTTGAGGTCGAGGATGTCGCCCTCGATCAGGTACTGGCCGCTCGCGTCGCTGTAGCGGATCTCGTTGCCGATGCGCACCTCCCACAGCCCGGCGATCGGGCTGGGGCGGACCTCGTCGATCTTGATCTCCTTGGGCATCGCCGCGGCGAGGTTCTTGCGGATGGTGTCCTCGTTGGCCTGGGCCGAGCAGCCGGACAGGCCGAGCACCGCGAGCGCGGCGGCCAGTGCCAGCGACTGGCGGGAGATCGGGAAGGTCGTGAACTTCATGGGGGACTTTCGAAGACGGTCGGGAGGCGGCGCGGGCGTGTCAATGGCCAAGCGCGCGGGCGGTGAGCCACTTCTTGAGCGGGCCGGCGCGGTCGACCAGGCGCAGGCCCTCGTTGCGGAGCCGGGCGATCACCGGCGCCTGGCTGGCGAAGCCGCGCAGCAGGCCGTCGGTGAGCTCGCCCATCGCCCAGGTCGGCGCGACGCGGGCCCGGGCGTAGCGGCGCAGCAGCTTCTCGTCGCCGAGGCTGCGCCAGGATTCACGCCGGGCGATCACGTCGACCAGCGCCTCGACATCGGCCAGGCCCAGGTTCAGGCCCTGGCCGGCCAGCGGATGGACGAGATGCGCGGCATCGCCAAGCAGCACCCAGCCCGGTCCGCACAGCCGGTCGGCCCGGCACAGCTGCAGCGGCCAGGCCTGGCGGTCACCGGCCAGGCGCAGCGTGCCCGCGGCGCCGCCGGTGGCTTCCAGCAGGGCGGATTCGAATTCGGCCGCGCCCGCGGCGAGCAGCCGGCGGGCCTCCTCGTGGGGCAGCGACCAGACCAGGCCGTAGCCATGGCCGGGTTCGGGCCGGTCGAAGGGCAGCAACGCCAGCACGTCCGGCGAGCGGAACCACTGCCAGGCCTGCCCCTGGTGCGGCTTGCTGGCGACCAGCCGAGCGGCGACGCCCAGGTGGCCGTAGTCGTGGCGCTCGTAATGGACGCCGAATTCCTCGGCGGCACCGGTGTCGCGGCCTTCGCACAGCGCCTGCAGCGTGGCGGGCACCGCCTCGGTGACGCGCTGTACGTGCGGGGCGAAGCGCAGCGCGGCATCGAGCTGGTCCTCCAGCGCGGCCGCGTCGACGATGTGGGCGAGCTCGCCGGCGCCCTGCTGCCAGGCGCTGAAGTGCAGTTCGGCGCCCGCGCGGTCGCCGTGGATGCGCATGTCGTGGACCGGAGTGCGGGCGTCCTCGGCCAGGCCTTCCCAGACGCGCAGGCGGCTGAGCAGCGCGACCGACGCCGCATTCAGCGCATAGGCGCGCACATCGGCGGAGGACCGCGGGGCGGTCGGCCGGGCCAGCAGTGCCACGCGCAGGCCGCGGGCGCCCAGCGCCAGCGCCAGGCTGCGGCCGACGCAGCCACTGCCGCGAACCAGGACGTCGAACTTTTCCATGGGCCGGGATTGTAGGCAGCGGGACGGCCCCGATCGTCGGCAATGGCTGAGCGGGCGTCGGCTGCGGACTGGCGGCTTGACTAAAATGGCGGTTTCGCCCGCGCGCGTCGCCGCAGGCCCGAACAGCATTTCCCCCGAAAGCCAACCATGAGCCTCAAATGCGGCATCGTGGGCCTGCCCAACGTCGGCAAGTCCACCCTCTTCAACGCGCTGACCAAGGCCGGCATCGCCGCCGAGAACTATCCCTTCTGCACGATCGAGCCCAACGTCGGCATCGTCGAGCTGCCGGACCCGCGCCTGCAGAAGCTGGCCGAGATCGTCAAGCCCGAGCGCATCGTGCCGGCGATCGTCGAGTTCGTGGACATCGCGGGTCTGGTGGCAGGCGCGTCCAAGGGCGAAGGCCTGGGCAACCAGTTCCTCTCGCACATCCGCGAGACCGACGCGATCGTCAACGTGGTGCGCTGCTTCGAGGATCCCAACGTGATCCACGTCAACGGCAAGGTCGATCCGATCTCGGACATCGAGGTGATCCAGACCGAGCTGTGCCTGGCGGACCTGGGCACGGTGGAAAAGGGCCTGCAGCGCGCGCAGAAGCTGGCCAAGGCCGGCGGCGACAAGGACGCGGCCCGCCTGGTGGAGGTGCTCAAGAAGTGCGAGGCGGCGCTGAACGAGGGCAAGCCGGTGCGCACGATCGACTTCAGCAAGGAAGAGCTGGTGGTGCTCAAGCCGCTGTGCCTGATCACGGCCAAGCCGGCGATGTTCGTGGGCAACGTGGCGGAGGACGGTTTCGAGAACAACCCCTTCCTCGACCGCCTGAAGGAATACGCGGCGGCGCAGAACGGCCCGGTGGTGGCGATCTGCGCGAAGACCGAGGCCGAGCTGTCGGAGATGGAGGACGAGGACCGCGCGCTGTTCCTGGCCGAGATGGGTCAGGACGAGCCGGGCCTGAACCGCCTGATCCGCGCGGGCTTCAAGCTGCTGGGCCTGCAGACCTACTTCACGGCCGGCGTGAAGGAAGTGCGGGCCTGGACCATCCACGTCGGCGACACCGCGCCGCAGGCCGCGGGCGTGATCCACACCGACTTCGAGCGCGGCTTCATCCGCGCGCAGACGATCGGCTTCGACGACTACATCCAGTTCAAGGGCGAACAGGGTGCCAAGGACGCGGGCAAGATGCGGGCGGAAGGCAAGGAGTACGTGGTCAAGGATGGCGACGTGCTGAACTTCCTGTTCAACGTCTGACCGGGCGACGAGCCAGCGCCGCGCTCACGCCGCCCGGCCCCTCCTGCACGCCGACGGCGACATCCCGAACGCCGCCCGGAACAGCTTGCTGAAGTGGCTCGGGTCCTCGAAGCCCCAGTGCCGGGCGATCTCGGAGACATGGCGGACCGCCAGCGTGCTGCTTTCCAGGTCGCGCCGGCACATCGCCAGGCGCCGGCCGCGGATATGGGCGCCGACCGTCGTGCCCTGCTGCTCGAACAGCTTGTGGACATTGCGATCGGTCATGCGGAAGGTCCGGGCCAGTTGACCCACGCCCAGCGCCGGATCGGTCAGGTGCCGCTCGATGTGCCGCTTCATCTGCTCGAGCACCACCTGCCGCAGCCGGGGCGGCGGTAGCGCGTCCTGGGCGCCCAGCGACAGGCACAGCAGGTCCAGCGTCCCGTCCAGCACCGCGCCATGGCTCGCCGACGGCAGGTCGGCGAAGCGCGCGATCAGCGCCTGCAGGTGGTCCACGAAGAGGCCGCCCAGGCCCGAGCGACCATCGATCGGCCGCCCCACCAGGTCGCGCACGCGGGGCATGCGCCGCAGCAGGTCCTCTTCCGGAATCAGCAGCGACATCTGGCGCAGGTGCTCGCCGGTCGCGAAGGACAGCGGCCGCGCGCTGTCCCAGAGCGTGAACATGCCGGGCTGGAGCAGCAGTTCCTGCCCGTCGTGGAAGCTCAGCGCCTCCGTGCCCTGCGCCGCCAGCACCACCGTCAGACAGTGACCCTGGCCGTCCTGCGCGATCTGGGCACGGCCGCGCCGGCCGCTCACCCGCGCCGGCGCCGTGCAGTCGGTCAGCCGCAGCCCACCGACGCGGTGCTGGCGCATGAACGCGGGAAAGGCCTCGCAGCCGATGTCCGGGATGTCCCAGCGCAGGTGGGCATCGACGATGAGCTCGCGCCAGGCCTCGAATTGGCGCTTCGGCGCCAAGGTGTCGGCGGACCAGTACTCGGTGGTGGGGGGTGCTCGTTCCGTGTCCGGGAAGGCGCTCATGGCGGTGGCGCCGGCGCAACGCCGGCTGGTGCGGGAGCGAACGAGGTGTGGTCGGCGGGCGATCGGCCCCTCGCTTCGTGTCCCCGGCGACCCGCGCCTGGCACACATTGGCAAGGTTCCTTCACCAACCGCGTCCCTCTTTCATGTTGCACTCCGTGTTCCATCCCCGAAATCTCGTCGCGCTGCTGTGCGCCTCGTCCTGCCTCGTCCTGAGCGCTTGCGGCGGCGGCGACGACAACGACACCGTCCAGCCGGCCGACGCACCCCTGCCCACGAAGCTCGGCAATTGTTTTGACGTCACGCCCGGCACCGCGTTCACGATGAGCAACGGCGACCGGATGCTGGCGACGCAGGAAGCCTTCGAAGGCGCGACCCGCAACGCCCTGGTGCTGATGCTCGGCAACAGCACCACGCGACGTTCGTTCGTGGATTATTGGTCGCGAGATTCGTCAGGCGTACGTTTCTGGGGCCAGCAGGAGTATCAAGATGATGCGGGCAACACCGTCTCGTCCAAGACGGTGTCCTCGGCCGGACAGACGCTGCCGCTGTCGCTGCAGCTGGGTCAATCGGTCACGCTGAACTACGTCGAGACCACCACCGCGGACGGCCAGACCTCGACCCGGAACCTCCAGGAAACCTGGACCTTCACCAGCTTGGCCTCGCAGACGCTGGGCGGCAAGCAGTTCGTCGACATGTGCCGCATCGACATCGCCGACGCCGACGGCAGCGCGAGCCAGTGGTGGGCCAAGGGCTTCGGCGTCGTCCGCTACGAGATCAAGAACCTGCAGGGCACGGTGATCGACTCGGCCCAGCTGGATGCCATCACGGCGCAGCCCTGATCCGCGGCCCTGATCCGCGGCCCGGATCCCGCCGGCCCCCTCGCCTCGGTGGGGTGGCCGGCTTTCCCGTGACAGGCTCCCCGGCGGCGGGCAAGTCTGCGTGTCGGCATGCGCACAGCGGCGCTACGCTGGTGCCCATGACCGAAGCGCCTTCTTCCACGAACGTCGCCGCCGCTCCCGGTCCTCATGCGCCGGAGGATCCGCCGCCGCGGCGCTCGCTGGCGCGGCTCGCGGCGCTGAATGCCGCCCTCGCGCTGGCCTACGCCGTCCTCGGCGTGCTGGCGCTGCGGCTGATCCTGCCACCCGACTTCGTCTCGCCCATTTATCCCGCCACGGGCCTCGCGGTCGCCGCGACGCTGCGCTGGGGACGGGCCGTGCTGCCGGGCATCGCGCTGGGCGGCGCGGCCGTCAGCCTCGCCTTCGGCATGGAACGTGGCCACCTCGACCTGCTGCAGCCCTTGCTGGTCGCCGTCGGCGGCGCGCTGCAGGCCTGGCTGGGCGCGGCGCTGGCCCGGCGCTGGACCGGCCCCCATCCGCCGCTGTGCGAGCCCGCCGAGCTGCTGCGCTTCCTCGCCGCGACCGCCGGCGTCGCCTGCCTCGTCGCGCCAAGCATCGGCGTCGCGGCGCTGTGGCTCACCGGCGCGATCGGGCCGTCGCAGGTCGCGTCGCACTGGCTGGCCTGGTGGATCGGCGATGCGATCGGCGTGCTGATCGGCGCACCGGTGTCGCTGGCGCTGTTCGGCCTGCCGCGCCGGCACTGGGCACCGCGCCGGCTCAGCGTGGCGCTGCCGCTGGCCGTCACCTGCGCGCTGCTGTTCGCCGCCAACCGGCACGTCGCCGACAACGAGGAAGGTCGCCGCCGCCATGCCTTCGAGCTCGAGGCGACCAACGCGCTGAACACGCTGGCCGACACGCTGTCCATGCCGCTGACGGCGCTGGAGGCCAACCACAGCCTGCTGCTGGTGGCCCCGGACATCAGCCGCGCCGACTTCGAGCGCGCCCATGCCGAGCGCGCCCGCGCCGGCGGCGCGGTGCATGCGGTCGGCTGGGCGCCGCTGCTGCGGCCGCAGGAGGTGCCGGCGTTCGAGCGCGCGGCGCAGGCCGATGGCTACCTCAACTACCGCGTCTTCGAGCGCCGCCGGCCCGGCGACCTGCCGCCCGACCGCGACCAGCTGCTGCCCATCCGCCTGATCGCGCCGTATGGCCGCAATCGCGCGGCGATGGGCGCCAACATCCGCAGCATTCCGCAGGCGCGCGCAGCCCAGGACCGCGCCATCGCCACCGGCCAGCCGGCGGCCACCGAGAGCTTCCCGCTGTCGCAGGATGTCGGCGTGACCCTGATGGGCGTGGTGGTCTACCGCGCGCTGTACGAGGGCGGTTCGACCGAGCCGCGCGACGCCGCCGGACGACCGCGGCGCCCGCTCGGCGTGGCCTTCGCCACGCTGCGCCCGGAAGCGCTGCTGCGCGGCGCCCTGCCGGCCCGCGCCAGCCGGCTCGACTACTGCCTGCTCGATGCCACGCCCGGCGGCCAGCGCCCGCTGCTGGCCGGCGACGCGCGCTGCCTGCAGCTGCCCGCCGCGCTGCCGAGCCAGTCGCGCGAACTGGACTTCGCCGGCCGGGCCTGGCGCCTGGTCGTCTACAGCCCCACCGGCCTGCCGGCGCTCGAGGGCAGCGCCGCCCTGCCCTTCGCGATCGCCGGCCTCACCGGCACCGCGCTGCTGGGCCTGCTGCTGCTCACCATCACCGGCACCACGGCCCGCGTGGCGCGCCGCGTCGAAGAAGCCCGGCTGCGGCTGCGCGACAGCGAGGAGCGCTTCCGGACCATCGTCGAGCACGCGCCCATCGGCGTGGTGTCCTGCGACCTCCAGGCGCGGCCGCAGGAGATCAACCCCTATTTCTGCCAGCTGCTGGGCATGAGCGTCGAGCAACTGAAGGCGCGCTCGGTGATGGCGATCACCCACCCCGACGACCGGGCGGAGGACAGCCGGCTGGGCATGGCGCTGATCCGCGGCGAACTCGGCCGCTACAGCCGCATCAAGCGCTACATCGGCGCCCAGGGGCAGGTCATCACGGTACGCGCCACCGTCAGCCTGCTGCGCGATGCCCAGGGCCAGCCCTACCGGCTGCTGGGCGTCGTCGAGGACATCGGCGAGCAGTTGCGGCTGGCGGAACTGGAGCGCGTGCATGAGGCCGAGCTCGCCGCCAACCGCGCCAAGAACGAGTTCCTCTCGCGCATGAGCCACGAGCTGCGCACGCCGCTGAACGCGATGCTGGGATTCGCCCAGCTGCTCGAGGCGGACCACGACCCCATCCTCAGCCCCCGGCAGCGCGGCTGGCTGGCGCAGATCCAGCAGTCGGGCTGGCATCTGCTGCAGATGATCGACGACACGCTGGACCTGTCGCGGCTCGACGCCGGCCAGTTGCGCGTGCGGATCGAGCACCTCGACCTGGAGCCGATCGCGGCGGACAGCCTGGCGATGGTCGAGTCGCAGCGGCGGCGGCTGGGGGTGTCGATCGAGGTCGAACTGGACTCCGACGCCTGCGAGCTGCGCGCCGACGCCACCCGGCTCAAGCAGGTGCTGACCAACCTGCTCAGCAACGCGGTCAAGTACAACCGTCCCGGCGGGCAGGTGTGGCTCCGCGCCCGGCGGGTCGGAGACTCGATGGTCGAACTGAGCGTCGCCGACACCGGCCCCGGCCTGAGCGACGCCCAGAAGACGCAGCTCTTCCAGCCCTTCAACCGCCTGGGCCGGGAGGTCGGCGCCATCGAGGGCACCGGGATCGGGCTGGTCATCACGCAGCGCCTGCTCGCGCTGATGGACAGCCAGCTCCAGGTGGACAGCGCACCGGACAAGGGGGCCACTTTCAGCTTCCTGCTGCCGGTTTCTTCGGCAAATCAATGACTTAAGTCGGTCCTAAGACGGCAAGTCCACACTGATTTGAGCAGGTAGCCCTTCCCGGACTGACCTGTTTTTGGGAGCTTTAGCACTCGCCGCCCATGAGTGCTAATATCCCCAGCCATCGGGCCGGAAGACCGGCCCGAGACAGGAGAAACGAACACATGTCCAACAGCCTTGCATTGAAGGTGCGCGATCCCTGGTCCCTGGTGCCGTCGCTCGGCAACCTGGATGCGTACATCACGGCGATCAACCGCGTCCCGCTGCTGACGGCCGAGGAAGAAAAGGACTACGCCACGCGCCTGAAGGAAAAGGGCGACGTGGAAGCGGCCGGCCGGCTGGTGCTGTCGCACCTGCGCCTGGTGGTGTCGATCTCGCGCCAGTACCTGGGCTACGGGCTGCCGCAGGGCGACCTGATCCAGGAAGGCAACGTCGGCCTGATGAAGGCGGTCAAGCGCTTCGACCCGGACCAGAACGTGCGCCTGGTGTCGTACGCCATGCACTGGATCAAGGCCGAGATCCACGAGTACATCCTGAAGAACTGGCGCATGGTCAAGGTCGCGACGACCAAGGCGCAGCGCAAGCTGTTCTTCAACCTGCGCTCGATGAAGCATGCGCTGAAGGAAGGCGCCGAGAACCAGCAGCGCGCGTCGCTGACCGAAAGCGAGATCGCCCGCGTGGCGGAGGAGCTCAACGTCAAGCGCGAGGACGTGCTGGAGATGGAGACGCGCCTGTCCGGCGGCGACGTGGCCCTGGAGCCGCAGACCGACGATGACGGCGAGACCTTCGCGCCGATCGCCTACCTGGCGGACGACACGCAGGAACCGACCCGCGTGATCGAGTCGCGCTCCCGCGACCGCCTGGCCAGCGACGGCCTGCAGCAGGCGCTGGAGGTGCTGGATCCGCGCAGCCGCCGCATCGTCGAGGAGCGCTGGCTGAAGGTGAACGACGACGGCTCGGGCGGCATGACGCTGCATGAACTGGCCGCCGAATACGGCGTCTCCGCCGAGCGCATCCGCCAGATCGAGGTCGCGGCGATGAAGAAGATGCGCAAGGCGATGGTCGCCGAGACCGCCTGAGCCCTCCTGACGGCCGCCCGCTGGCGACCGTCGCCAGCACCACGAAGAAGGCCCCGCAATGCGGGGCCTTTCTCATTGCGGGGTGGCGCTCACTGGCCGGCGATCAGCGCCTTGATGTCCGACATCAGCGCCGTCGCCCCCGCGCCATACCGGGAGAACACCCGCACCCGCCCCTGCGGGTCGAACAGGAAGCTCGCGGCGGTGTGGTCCATCGTGTAGCTGTCGGGCGTCTTGCCGGGGACCTTGGCGTAGTAGATCTTGAACTCCTTGGCCACGTCCTTGAGCTGCTCGGGCGAGCCGCGCAGCGCGACGAAGCCCGGGTCGAAGCTCTCCAGGTAGGCCTTGAGCAGTTCCGGCTTGTCCCGCTCGGGGTCGACGGTGATGAACACGCCCTGCACCTTGTCGCCGTCGGCGCCCAGCGCCTTCTTCACCTGTGCCAGTTCGGCCAGCGTCGTCGGGCAGACGTCGGGGCACTGGGTGAAGCCGAAGAACACGACCACCACCTTGCCCTTGAAGTCCTCGAGGGTGCGCGTGCGGCCGTTCTGGTCCGGCAGGCTGAAGCCGCGCGCATAGGCCGCGCCGGTCAGGTCCACGCCCTGGAAGCTGGCCTTGGGCGCCGAGGAGAAACCCAGCTTGTCGCAGCCCGCCAGCAGCGCCGCGCCCACCGCGCCGAGCGCGCCCAGTCCGAGAAAACGTCGCGAGATCATCAGCACATCCGATCCGTAGGAAGGTCGCCAGCGCGCGCGTCCGCGGCTCAGCCGAGCCAGGGACTGAGGTAGTGATCCAGCAGCAGCGCGCCGAACAGCAGCGACAGGTGCAGGATCGAGAAGAGGAAGGTCTTGCGCGCCAGCGCCTCCGAATAGGCCTTCCAGAGCTTGAACGCGTGATGGCAGAACATCAGGCCGAGCACGATCGCCGCGGCCAAGTAGAGCCAGCCGCTCATGCCGGTGAGGAAGGGCAGCAGCGTCGCCGCGAACAGGATCCAGGTATAGAGGAAGATCTGCAGCCGCGTGAAGGCGTTGCCGTGCGTCACCGGCAGCATCGGCAGGCCGGCCTTGCGGTAGTCCTCGCTGCGGTACAGCGCCAGCGCCCAGAAGTGCGGCGGCGTCCACAGGAAGATGATCAGGCACATCAGCCAGGCCTCGGCGCCGAGCTCGCCGCGCATCGCGGCCCAGCCCAGCACCGGCGGCATCGCGCCCGAGGCGCCGCCGATCACGATGTTCTGCGGCGTCATCGGCTTGAGGATGACGGTGTAGACGATCGCGTAGCCGACGAAGGTGGCGAAGGTCAGCCACATCGTCAGCGGGTTCACCAGCAGGTACAGGATGGCCGAGCCCAGCGCGCACAGCCCGGCCGAGAACAGCAGCGTCTGGTTGCGGCTGAGCTCGCCGCGCGCGGTCGGGCGCCAGGCGGTGCGCTTCATCTTGGCATCGATGTGCTGCTCGATCAGGCAGTTGAAGGCCGCCGCGGCGCCCGCCACCAGCCAGATGCCGGCCGTGCCGGCGATCAGCCGCACCCACTCGTCGCCCTGCGGCAGCCCGGGGATCGCCAACGCCATGCCGATGACCGCGCAGAACACGATCAGCTGCACGACCTTGGGCTTGGTCAGTTGGTAGAACTGCCACCAGCGGGAGGGCATGGCGGCCTGCGTCGCGGAACTCATTTCGAACCCATCGTCAGGAGGCCGGCGCGCTGCGCCGCCGGCTCGATCACGGTCGACGATCTGCCGGCACGCAGCCGCGCCAGCAGGATCGCGCACATCAGCAGCAGCGCCGCGGCGCCGCCGGTATGGGCGAGCGCGGCCACCAGCGGCCAGCCCAGCACCACGTTGGACAGCCCGGAAGCCAGCTGCCATCCGCCCACCGCCAGCAGGCGGCGCGCCCAGCGGCGGCCTTCGCCGCCGGCGCCCTGGCCGCCCGGGCCGCTCTGCCCGTCCTGGCGCCACAGCGCCCAGGCCAGCGCCAGCAGCGCCGCGAACATCACCATCGCGCCGGCGCGATGCGCCAGGTGGATGGCGGTCAGCGCCTCGAAGGGCAACCAGTCGCCATGGGCGCCGCGTCCCAGTTCGCGCCACAGCGTGAAGCCGTGCTGGAAGTCGGTCGGCGGCAGCCATTGCCCCTGGCAGGTCGGGAAATCCTGGCAGGCCAGCACCGCATAGTTCGTGCTGACCCAGCCGCCCAGCGCCACCTGCGCGATCGCCAGGCCGGTGAAGGCCAGCACCGCCCGCCGCAGACCGGCCGGCCAGCGCAGCGGCTTGGGCGCGTAGGACTCCGCCTGCCAGGCCAGCAGCATCAGCAGGCCCAGCGCCAGCAGCAGGTGCAGGGTGACGATCGCCGGGAACAGCTTCATGGTCACGGTCCAGGCGCCGAAGAGCCCCTGCACCAGCACCCACGCGAGCGACAGCGTCGCCCACCAGGGCGAGGGCGTGGCCTCGCCGGTGCGGCGGCCGCGCCACCAGACCCACCAGCTCAGCCCGGCCAGCACGACCAGCAGGAAGCCGACTCCGCCCGCCATGTAGCGGTGCAACATCTCCATCCAGGCCTTGCCGTGCGTCACCGGGCCGGTGGGCATCGCCGTCTGCGCGGCGAGGATCTCGGCCTTCGCCCCGATCGGCGAGGCGCTGCCGTAGCAGCCCGGCCAGTCGGGGCAGCCCAGGCCGGAATCGGTCAGCCGCGTCAGCGCGCCGATCAGGATCAGGTCGAAGGTCAGGAAGGTCGCCAGCACCGTCAGCGCGCGCAGCCGCCGCGCGGCCGTGTCGCCGCGGTGGCGCCATTGCCACGCCAGCAGCGGCACCGCGCCAACGAGCGCGGCCATCGCCAGCAGCTCCAGCAGCGGCTCGAAATCGAAACCGATCGCCAATCCGTTCATGCGCGCGGGTCCTGTTCCTTGCGATCGTCAGCGGCCCGGCTTGTCCCAGCCGGCGTTGGCGCGCATCAGGCGCTCCAGGTCCTTCTTCACCGCGGACGGTTCCGGCGTCGCCGGCGTGCGCAGCATCCAGCGCCCCATCGGGTCGACCAGGAACAGGTGCTCGCCCATCCGGTGCCCGGGCGCGGCCATCAGCCAGGCCTCGATCCCCGCGCGCGGCGCGCGCAGCACCGTCGCCGGCGCGCCATGCGCGGTGAGCGCGTCGACCTGCGCCGGCGTCAGCGCGACGTCGTCCGGCACCAGCACCAGCTTGTCGAGCCGGTCGCGGTCCTTGCCGAGCATCTCGCGCAGCTGGCGCTGCATGAACAGCATGCGCTCGCAGCCCTCGTCGCAGGCGCGGTCCGGCACATAGGTCAGCAGCCACTGGCCGTGGAGCGAGGCGGCGGCCACCGGCGCGCCCTTCAGGTCGGTCAGCGCCAGCGAGGGCGGCAGGTCGCGCGTGGGCTGGATCAGGTCGCCGTAGGCGCGGCCGCGCAGGTCCAGCACGTAGAAGCTGAAGTAGGACGCGACCACCGGCGCGGCGCAGACCAGCAGCACCAGCCACAGCGTCCAGCGCGAGCGCTTGGGAGGGTCGAGGTCGGGCATCGGCACCGAGTGCACCGCCAGCGTCACCGGGCCGTCCGGCGGCAGCGGCGTGTCGACCGGCGCCGGGGCCGCGTCCTGGCCGTGCGCGCGGCCGTCGTGGCCGTCGTGGCCGCCATTGCGCTCGTCACGCATGGCGCTGCTCATCGGCGGATTCGTCGGCGCGGGCGGCTCGGCCAGCCCGATGGGGAGCGAGGACTTGGAACCAGACATAAAGACCCAGGATCAGCGCCGCGAGCGCAAACCATTGAAACGCGTATCCGTAATGCTTGTGGACGTCGACGGCCGGCGGTGGCCAGTGGCGGCGCAGGCCGTCCGCGCCATCTGCACCGTTCACGCCGCCCGCGCCTGGCGCGGCGCCCGTCGCCGCGTCCGGCTCCGTCTGGAGCAGCACCAGCGGCAGCAGCCGCAGGCCCGTCTCGGCCTGGAAGGCCGCGAGGTCGACATTCTGCCGGATCGGCCCCCCTTGCGCGTCCTGCCCCAGCGCATAGGCGCGCGATGCCGACAGCGCCAGCCGGCCGGCGATCCGCACATCGCCCGTGGGCGTGGCCACCGGCGGCAGCGCCTCGCGCCGCGCGGCGTTGCGGGGCGCCCAGCCGCGCTGGACCAGGATGGCCTCGTCGCGGCCGGCCAGTTTCAGCGGCGTCACGACGTAGAAGCCGGTGTGGCCGTCCATCACCCGGTTGTCGAGGTAGACCGTGTGCGCCACGTCCCAGCGCCCGGCAAGGTCGGCGCGACGATGCTCGAGCCCCGGCGCGGGCGGCTCGGCCGCGGACGGCAGCGCGGCGGTCGCCAGCGGTGCCTCCCGGGCGCGTTCGTCGATCGCCCGTTGCATCGCCTTTTTCTGGTCGGCGCGATCGAGTTGCCAGACCCCGAGCGCGAGCGCCGCCGCCACGCCGGCCAGCGTCGCGATCACCACGACGCCATGCCGCCTTCGGGGCCGGCCCGATGGCTGGGTCGGGTCGCGGTGGGAATAATCGTCCGCCATGAAAGTCATCGTCCTCATCGCGTTCATCGGCATCCTGGGCGCGCTGTTCTCCGCCGGCGTCCTGATGCTGCGCAAGCAGAAGGGCAAGGCCACCATGGCCCGCGCGCTGGCGGTGCGCGTCGGACTGTCAGTGGCGCTGTTCCTGTTCATCCTCTTCAGCGCCTGGATGGGCTGGATCCATCCGACCGGGCTGCCCCTTGGCAAGTGACCGGCAAGTGACCGGCAAGTGACCGGCAAATGACCGCGACAGGGGCCGCCCCGACGAAGTGATCCCGGGAAACACAAAGCGCCGCTTCGAGCGGCGCTTTGTCGTTCAGCGGCGGACCGCGCCGGTCCGCGCGATCACATCCAGTAGACGATGACGTACAGGCCCAGCCAGACCACGTCCACGAAGTGCCAGTACCAGGCCGCGCCCTCGAAGCCGAAGTGGCGCTCCGGCGTGAAGTGGCCCTTCATCAGCCGCAGCGTGATGAACAGCAGCATCAGCATGCCGACGAACACGTGGAAGCCGTGGAAGCCGGTCAGCATGAAGAAGGTCGAGCCGAAGATGCCCGAGCTCAGCTTCAGGTTCAGCTCCTGGTACGCATGCCAGTACTCGTAACCCTGGAAGCACAGGAACACGAAACCCAGCAGCACCGTCGCCCACATCCAGCCGATCGTCTTGGCGCGCTGGCCGGCGATCAGCGCATGGTGGGCGATCGTCAGCGTCACGCCGGAGGTCAGCAGCAGCGCGGTGTTGATCGTGGGAATCGGCCACGGGCCCATCGTCGAGAACGCGTCCACCGTGCCCGCCGGCGAGGCCGTCGCGCCGGCCGCCACGCTGGGCCACAGGCCGTTGAAGTCGGGCCACAGCAGCGCGTTGTCCAGGCTGCCCAGCGTCGGGATGCTGTAGCCGCGCGACCAGAACAGCGCCCCGAAGAACGCGGCGAAGAACATCACCTCCGAGAAGATGAACCAGCCCATGCTCCAGCGGAAGGACAGGTCGATCCGGTCGCTGTACTGGCCGCTCTCGCTCTCGTGGATCGCGTCGCCGAACCACTGCTTCAGCGTGAAGGCCCACCACAGCAGGCCGAACAGCAGCGACCACTTGCCCCAGTCGTGGCCGTTGACCCACTGCCCCGCGCCCAGGATCACCCAGAACAGGCCGAAGGCGGCCATCGCCGGGTGCCGGGACGGGCCGGGCACGAAGTAATAAGGCTGATTGCCATGAGTCGTCGTTGCCGACATGCGTTCTTCTCCTCGAACTCAGTTCTCAGTTCATTGCCGCACCGCTGCTTACCACCCAGCGGACCAGCAGGATCAATCCCAGCACGAACAGGACCGCCGCGAGCACCCCCGCCACGATCACGTGCAGCGGATTGAGCTGCGACACATCCTGCTCGTAGTCCGAGCCCTTCCTCACGCCGAAGAAGGACCAGGCCACCGCCCGCAGCGTGCCAAGGAAGGATCCTCGGCGCTGCATCGCCCGCTTCAGATCCTCGCCCGGCTTGAGCTCGTCGGCCATCGTCGTTTCCACCGTCCGGCGTTCAGGCGCTCAGGCGCCCGGCCGTCCCTTCGGATCCACCGGCGCCGCCGCCTGCGCCTTGCCCTTCCCCGCCACCTCGAAGAAGGTGTACGACAGCGTGATCGTGCGCACGTCCTTCGGGATCTTGGGGTCGATGACGAACACCACCGGCCATTCCTTCTGCTCGCCCGGCTTGAGCGTGTATTCGTTGAAGCAGAAGCACTCCAGCTTGTTGAAGTAGGGCGTCGCCTGCTTGGGCGCGTAGCTCGGGATCGCCTGCGCCGACATGGTCCGCTGCTGGATGTTCTGGAAGGTGTACATCACCGTCGTCAGCTCGCCCGGGTGGACCGTCAGGTGGCGCTTGGCCGGCTTGAAGTCCCAGGGGCCGCGGGCGTTGGCGTCGAACTCGATCGTGATCTGGCGGCTGTAGTCGATCTGCGTGTTCTTCACGTCCTCGGCGCGCACCGCATGCTGGCGCTCGGACAGCGACAGCACGTTGATGCCCAGCGCCGTGCAGATCGCGCGGTACATCGGCACCAGCGCATAACCGAAGCACGACATCACCGCCACCACGACCAGCAGCTTGCCGGTCATCCGCAGGTTCTCCCTGCGGATCCAGGCGGCGAGCTTGCTGGCGGGCGGGCTGCTCATGGCGATCTCGGGGCGGCCGGAGCCGGCGCGTTCAGGTCGCGCCGTACAACGCGATCTTGGCCACGAAGCCGATCGCGAAGACGGCGGCCACGCTGGCCAGGATCAGCGCCAGGCGCAGGTTGCTCTTGCGTTGCTCGGGCGTCGGTGCCATCGCTGCCACTCCTCCTTCGCGGCGCTCAGCCGATGATCCGGGTCGCGGTGACGTCCAGCTTGGGCGGCGTCTCGAAGGTGTGGAACGGCGCCGGCGACGGCACTTCCCACTCCAGGCCCTCGGCCGCTTCCCAGGGCTTCTGCGGCGCCTTGGCGCCCTTGCCCCGCATCATCGGGATCACGACGAAGACGAAGAAGTAGACCTGCATCAGCCCGAAGCCGAAGGCGCCGATGGAGGCCAGCGCGTTGAAGTCGGCGAACTGCATCGGATAGTCGGCATAACGACGGGGCATGCCGGCCAGGCCCAGGAAGTGCATCGGGAAGAAGGTCACGTTGAAGGTGATCAGCGAGCCCCAGAAGTGGATCTTGCCGCGCGTCTCCGAGTACATGACGCCGGTCCACTTCGGGCCCCAGTAGTAGACGCCGGCGAACAGCGCGTACAGCGAGCCCGCCACCAGCACGTAGTGGAAGTGGGCCACGACGTAGTAGGTGTCCTGGATCTGGATGTCGATCGGCGCCATCGCGCAGATCAGGCCGGTGAAGCCGCCCATCGTGAACACGAAGATGAAGCCCACCGCCCACAGCATCGGGGTCTCGAAGGTCATCGAGCCGCGCCACATCGTCGCCAGCCAGTTGAAGATCTTCACGCCGGTGGGCACCGCGATCAGCATGGTCGCGTACATGAAGAACAGTTGGCCCGTCACCGGCATGCCGGTGGCGAACATGTGGTGCGCCCACACGATGAAGGACAGGATCGCGATCGAGGCGGTCGCGTACACCATCGAGGCGTAGCCGAACAGCCGCTTGCGCGCGAAGGCCGGGACGATCTGGCTCACGATGCCGAAGGCCGGCAGGATCATGATGTAGACCTCGGGGTGGCCGAAGAACCAGAAGATGTGCTGGTACATCACCGGGTCGCCGCCGCCCGAGGGCGTGAAGAAGCTGGTGCCGAAGTGGCGGTCCGTCAGCGTCATCGTGATCGCGCCGGCCAGCACCGGCATCACCGCGATCAGCAGGTAGGCGGTGATCAGCCAGGTCCACGCGAACATCGGCATCTTCATCAGCGTCATGCCGGGGGCCCGCATGTTGAGGATGGTCACGATGATGTTGATCGAGCCCATGATCGAGGACGCGCCCAGGATGTGCATCGCGAAGATGCCGGCGTCCATCGACGGACCCATCTGCAGCGTCAGCGGCGCGTAGAGCGTCCAGCCCGCGGCGGGCGCGCCGCCGGGCATGAAGAACGAGCCCACCAGCATGAGGGCCGCGGGGATCATCAGCCAGAAGCTGAAGTTGTTCATCCGCGCGAAGGCCATGTCGGACGCGCCGATCTGCAGCGGGATCATCCAGTTCGCGAAACCGACGAAGGCCGGCATGATCGCGCCGAACACCATGATCAGCCCGTGCATGGTGGTGAACTGGTTGAACAGTTCCGGATTGAAGAACTGCAGGCCCGGCTGGAACAGCTCGGCGCGGATGCACAGCGCCAGGGTGCCGCCGATCATCAGCATCGTGAAGCTGAACAGCAGGTACAGCGTGCCGATGTCCTTGTGGTTGGTCGCGAAGACCCAGCGCCGCCAGCCCGTCGGGGCATGGTGGTCGTGGTGATCGTCATGGTCATGGGCATGACCGGTCGGGTGGTCGAGCACTGCACTCATGTCAAATCCTCGGTGGCTGCCCGTCCCCGGGGGACGGGCTGGCGTTCAAACGCGTTCCTGCGGTCGGTGGATCAGGCGGCGCGCCTCACTTGGCGCGCTCGGCCACGACTTCCGCGGGCTGGATCAACTGGCCGGTCTTGTTGGACCAGGCGTTCTTCGTGTAGGTCACGACGGCGGCGATCTCGCTGTCCTTCAGCACGCCCTTCCAGGCCGGCATCTGGCCCTTGCCGTTGAGCACCAGGTGCAGCTGCGCGGCGTGGTCCTCGGCCTTGACGATGGCCGAGCCGTCCAGCGCCGGGAACTGACCCGCGCCCTTGCCGTCGGCCTTGTGGCAGACCGCGCAGTTGGTGTCGAACAGCTTCTGGCCGCGGGCCATCAGCTCGTCCATCGTCCAGACCTTGCTGGGGTCGTCGGCCTTGGCGGCGATCTTCTTCATCTCGCCGTCGACCCACGCGGAATAGTCCTTGGCGCTGAGCACCTTGACGTGGATCGGCATGTAGGCGTGCTCCTTGCCGCAGAGCTCGGCGCACTGGCCGTAGAAGTCGCCGGTCTGCTCGGCCTTGAACCAGGTGTCGCGCACGTAGCCGGGGATCGCGTCCTGCTTGACGCCGAAGGCCGGCACCATCCAGGCGTGGATGACGTCGTCGGCCGTGGTGATGATGCGGACCTTCTTGCCCACCGGCACCACCAGCGGGTTGTCCACCTTGAGCAGGTAGTTGTCGACCGAGCCGGGGTGGCCGGAATCCGACAGCGCGCGGTGCGAGGCGTCCAGCGTCGAGACGAAGCCGATGCCCTCGCCCTCGCCCTTGAGGTAGTCGTAGCCCCACTTCCACTGGTAGCCGGTGGCCTTGATGGTGAGGTCGGAGTTGGTGGTGTCCTTCATCGCCACGACGACCTTGGTCGCGGGCAGCGCCATCAGGATGACGATGATGAAGGGCACGATGGTCCAGGCGATCTCGACCTTCACGCTCTCGTGGAAGTTCGCGGACACCGCGCCCTTGGACTTCCGGTGCTTGAAGATCGAATAGAACATGACCCCGAACACGGCGATGAAGATCGCCAGGCACAGGATCAGCATCATGTTGTGGAGCCACATCTGCTCATGCGCGATCTTGGTGACCGGCGGATGCAGGTTCAGCTGGTTGACGGCCGGACCTCCGGGGAGGTCGTTGACCGCCAAGGCGACCTGGCTGGCCAGCGCGGCCGTCAGGCCGAACGCGAGCTGGCTGCAGCGGCGCCCCAGTTGCACACAACTGTGTTCAATCGTCATGGTCGTCTCTTTATCCAGTCTTTCTCAAGCTCTTGTCACCCGGGTCTCCTCCAGGCGGCTTCGGCGCTCGAGCCCGCTTGTAGCGCGGGCTTCGGCGCCAAGCGGTGGCGGAAACCTACGGGGCCAGCAGACGTACTCCAGTCGGGCGCGGATTCTAGCCCACCCCTCTGGCGCACTATGACCGCCCCCAGAGGGCCGAACGGCCCAGGATTACCCTCAGACAGAGGGGCCCTCGCCCTCTGTCGCGACACCGTCACGCGAGCCCTAGCCGAGGCCGCGCGCGATGGGGGTCAGTGTTTGCCCGCGCCGCGGACCATGGCCCGCATCTGCTCGAGCGACACCTCGGTGGTGGCCGCGACCTTCACCTTCGGCTGGGGCTTGAACGCATGACCGTAGACCAGCTCGATGCTCAGCGACAGCCGGCCGTCGGCGCCGCGCAGCGACTCGAGCGCGCGCAGCAGCCGCGCGCGCCACGCCTTCGTGCGCAGACCGCGCGCGCGGGCCGGCGCGAGGTTGCCGCCGAGTGCGCGCAGATCGCGCAGCAGGTCCTCGGGCGAGCCCCAGGTCAGGCGCAGGTGCTCCTGGTCCATCACCGGATCGGCGAAGCCGGCGTGCACCAGCATGTCGCCCAGGTCGTGCATGTCGACCCAGTCCGGCGCCGGGACGCCCCAGCCCTCGCGCGCGAAGACCGGACGCAGCTCGATGAAGCTGTCCGGCCCCAGGCACGAGAACATCAGGCAGCCCTCGACCGCCAGGCCGGCCTGCCAGCGCTTCATCAGCGCCGGCTTGTCGGCTTCGGCATGCAGTTCCATGTTGGACCACGCCAGCTGCGCCGCGGCTGCGGGCGGCTCCGCGACCAGCTCCGTCGGCGCGCCGCCGCGCAGCTTGTCCATCACCGATTGCATGAAGCCGCGCTTGAGGCGCTGCTGCAGCAGCGCGCGGACCTCGGCATCGGGCTCGAGCCAGAGCTGCGTCGCTTGCGGATAGTGCTGGCGCAGGCCCGCGTCGCCGCCGCCGATGGAAGGGCGGCTCTGCAGCACGGCGGTGGGTTGCAGGCGGATCACCGGCAGCCGGTCCAGCATGCGCGTGGCGACCTCCTGGTGCAGCCAGGGCGCGTCCTCGGACGCGGCCAGGCGACGACGCTGCCGTTGCGCCGCGCCCGCATCGATCTGCTGTGTGCCCGGCGGCAAGGCCTCATCTCCAGTCATGGGGCGCGATTGTAGGTGGGCATGCTTGACCCGATCCGGCGCCGGCCTTTGACGCGATCCCCGATGGCGTGCGGTATCGCGCGGATCGCGCGGGCCGGTCGGGCGCTCGCGGCGGTCATGGGGACAAGGGCGCTCAAGGCGCTCGACACGCTCAAGGCACTCGTGGCGCTCAAGGCGATCAAGGCACTCGTGGCGCCTAATGCGCTCGCGGCGCGCCCCGACGGCCCGTGGCGGTGGCCCGGTCAATGCGCGCTGTGCCGCCGCTGGTGTCGCGGTGGCACCTGCGCGGATTGCGACGCGCTGCATCCCCCCGATGCCCACCCGCGCTGCGCGCTCTGCGCCCTGCGGCTGCCGCCGGGAGCCTCCGCGGCCGACGCGCCCGATCCCCGTTCGCTGCGCTGCGGCGCTTGCGCGCGCCGGCCGCCACCGTTGTCGCGCTGCGTGGCGGCCATGGACTACGCCTTTCCCTGGGACCGGCTGCTGCTGGCGCTCAAGTTCGGCGAGCAGCTCGAAGTGGCGCCGCTGCTGGCGGGACGGCTGTCGCTCGCGCTCGCACGCGCCGGCATCGACGCGCCCGACCTGATTCTGCCGGTGCCGCTGTCGGCGGAGCGGCTCCGCGAGCGCGGCTACAACCAGGCGCATGAGATCGCCCGGCGGCTCGCGCGGCCGCAGGGGGCGGGCGAGGTCGAGCGACAATCGCGCCTTTGCGCCCGGACGCTGCTGCGCCTGCGCGACACCCCCCAGCAGGCGCGGCTGCCGCTGGACGAGCGCCGGCGCAACCTGCGCGGCGCGTTCGTGGTGCTCAAGCCGGTGCGCGGGCTGCGGGTCGCGATCGTCGACGACGTCATGACCAGCGGCGCCACGCTGCACGAGGCCGCGCTCGCGCTGCGCCGCGCCGGCGCGGCGGACGTCCAGGCCTGGGTGGTCGCGCGCACGCCGTAGTCCTCAACGAAAGAGCGAAAGAGCCTCGCCCCATGTTCAACATCGTGCTGGTCCATCCGGAGATCCCGCCCAACACCGGCAACGTGATCCGGCTCGCGGCCAACACCGGCTGCCGGCTGCACCTGATCGAGCCGCTGGGCTTTTCGATGGAGGACCGGCTGCTGCAGCGCGCCGGCCTGGACTATCACGAGTACGCGCCGGTGCTGCGGCACGCGGACTGGGCGCGTTTCCTGGCGACGGAACAGCCGGACCCGACGCGCCTGTTCGCGTTCACCACGCGCGGCAGCCGCCTGCTGCCGACGGTCGCGCTGAAGCCGGGCGACTGGCTGGTCTTCGGTTGCGAAACCTCCGGCCTGCCGCCGGCGCTGCGCGATGGTTTCCCGCTCGAGCAGCGCGTGCGGCTGCCGATGCGCGAAGGCCAGCGCAGCCTGAACCTCAGCAACGCGGTGGCAGTGTCGGTCTTCGAAGGCTGGCGGCAGAACGGCTACGCGGACGGCGTTTGATCGTCCGCCTCTCAACTCCCTCTCCCCTGAAGGGGGAGAGGGTGGGGGTGAGGGGGTTGTCGAAGTACGCCAATGGTGTCCTGCACAGAGCCCCCTCACCCCTGCCCTCTCCCCCATGGGGAGAGGGAGTGGGCCGCGGGAGGCTGGCGCTCGATCGTTCACTTGCTCAGGCGCTCACTCGCGCTCGAGCTTCAACTGCTTGATCAGGGCGCCCCAGCGCTGACGCTCGTCGCGCATCAGGCTGTCCAGGCCTTCCGGCGAGGTGCCGGCGGCGCTGAAGAACAGCGGCAGCAGCTCGCGCCGGAAGGCCTCGCCGCGGACGATGCGGACCACCTCGTCCGACAGCCGCCGCACGATCGCCTCCGGTGTGCCGGCCGGCGCCAGCAGCGCCTGCCACGAGGTGGCCTCGAAGCCGGGATAACCGGACTCGGCCACGGTCGGCAGCTCCGCGAGCGCGCCGAAGCGGCCGGCGCTGGTCACCGCCAGCGCCTTCAGCTTGCCGGCCCGCACCTGCGGCATCGCGATGGCGGGCACCATGAAACCGGCGTGGATCTGGCCCGCGAGCATCGCGCTGACGACCTGCGGGAACCCGGCATACGGCACGTGGACCATCGCCAGGCCAGCGCGAGCGATGAACGAGGCCATCGCCAGATGCGCGGCGCTGCCGTTGCCGACGCTGCCGTAGTTGAGTTCACCAGCGCGCCGCCTGGCCAGCGCGACGAACTGCGCGAGCGTCTCCACGCCCAGCGACGGCGGCACGACCAGCACGTTCGGCGAGCTGGCGATGAAGCTCACCGAGCGCAGCTCGCGCTGCGGGTCGTAGGGCAGCGACTTCGCCAGCAGCGGCGCAGTGATCAACGGTCCCTGGATGGTGAAGAGCAGCGTGTGGCCGTCGGGCGCGGCCTTCGCGACCGCGCCGGTGCCGATGTTGCCGCCCGCGCCCGGCTTGTTGTCGACGACCACCGGCTGGCCGAGCGTGTGCGCGAGCGGCTCGGCGAGATAGCGGGCCACCAGGTCCGGCGAGCTGCCCCCCGGGAAGGGGACGACGAGGCGGATCGGTCGCGACGGCCAAGAGCCAGCGTTGCCGGCAGTCCCAGCGGCGATCGCGCCAGTCGGCATCAGGCCAAGGCCGGTGCCCGCCGCCGTCGTGCTTGCCGCCGCCACCGCGGAAAGTAGGTCGCGCCGCTTCATGAGCCCGCTCATGCCATGGTCCTCATCTCATAGCCCTCACAGCCCTCAGAGCTCCCACAGGGGTCACCGGGCTCACGTCACGATCGTCATGCCGGCTGTTCATGCCGCGGGCCTCGTGCCGCCCTGCATGCCTGGCCTCGCGCGCCTCACCATTCGGACTTCGCCTGGCGGCCCATCAGCGCGTCCAGGGCCTCGTGCGGCGTCAGCCGGCCTTCGAGCACCTCGACGACCGCCGCGGTGATCGGCATGTCGACCCCGGCGCCGCGCGCCCGCGCCAGCACCGTTGGCGCGCTGTAGACGCCCTCGGCGACATGGCCCAGCTTCGCCAGGATGCCGGGCAGGTCCAGGCCCTCGGCCAGCAGCAGGCCGACGCGACGGTTGCGCGACAGATCGCCGGTGGCCGTCAGCACCAGGTCGCCCAGGCCGGCGAGCCCGAGCAGCGTCTCCGGCTGCGCGCCCAGCGCGAGCGCGAGCCGCTGCATCTCCGCCAGGCCGCGCGTGATCAGCGCGGCGCGGGCGTTGAGGCCGGGCCCCTGCCCGCCCTGCGCCTGCGCGACCAGCCGCAGGCCATCGGCGATGCCCACGGCGATCGCCATCACGTTCTTGACCGCGCCACCCACCTCGACGCCGACCGGATCGGCCGACGAGTACACGCGCAGCCGCTCGCTGTGGAAGGCCGACACGCCCAGCTGCGCCAGCGCGGCATCGCCCGAGGCGGACACCAGCGCCGTCGGCTGCCCGGCCGCCACCTCCTGCGCGAAGCTGGGACCCGACAGGACGCCGGTGGCCAGCCGCGGCGCGACCTCGCGGGCGATCTCGTGGCCGAGCAGGCCGGTGCCGGCCTCGAAGCCCTTGCACAGCCACAGCGCGCGCGCGCCATCGGGCAGCCGCGCCAGCATGCCGCGCAAGCCCGACATCGGCGTCGCGATGACGATCAGGCCATCGCGGCCGTGCGCCAGCGCTTCGTCGAGGTCGTCGGTCAAGCCGAGCGTCGCGGGCAGCGCCGCATCCGGCAGGTAGCGGTCGTTGCGGCCGGCGGCGCGCATCGCGGCGATGGCGCCGGCGTCGCGCGCCCACAGCCGCAGGTCGTGACGCGCGCTCGCGGCGATCGCCAGCGCCGTGCCCCAGGCACCGGCGCCGAGCACGCTGATCTTCATGCGCGGAGCAGTCATGGTCGGTCAGGGAGAACGAGGAGGAAGCGCCCGCAATGCAACACGCCGGCCGGCGGACAGGTCCGCGGGGCCGGCGTGCTCATGGGCCCCGGGATCAGTTCGGGATGGCTTCGCCGTTGGACTGGCCGGCGGCGGCCATCTGGGCCTGCTGGGCCTCGAACATGGCCTGGAAGTTCACTTCCGTCAGCATCACCGGCGGGAAGCCGGCGCGCGTGCAGACGTCGGAGACGATCGCGCGCAGGTAGGGGTAGATCATCTGCGGGCAGACGATGGCCAGGATGCCTTCGAGCTGGTCCTGCGGCAGGTTGCGGATCTCGAAGATGCCGGCCTGCTTGGCCTCGATCAGGAACAGGGTCTTGTCCTGCACCGTGGTCGTGACGGTGGCGGTGACGCTGACCTCGAAGAGGCCCTCGGCCACCGGCTCGGCGGCCAGCGAGAGCTTGATGTCGACCTGCGGCTGGGCCTGCTCCAGCAGGATCGCCGGGGCGTTGGGCTGCTCCAGCGACAGGTCCTTCAGGTACATGCGCTGGATCTGGAACACGGGAGCGTTGTTGTCGTCGGCCATGGGGGTCATCCAAATGAAAAGGCCCGCCAGCGGCGAGCCGTGGCGGGCATTATGACCGAGCGCTCATGACCGCCCGGTGAGGGAATTCCGGAGGCCGCCAGGCGGCGTCCCGGGAGGGGCCTCAGGCCTGCAGCAGCGGCTGCAGGCCGCCGCGCTGGTCCAGCGCGATCAGGTCGTCGCACCCACCGACATGGGTGTCGCCGATGAAGATCTGCGGCACCGTGCGGCGCCCCGTCAGCTGGATCATCGAATCGCGCTGCGACGGATCCAGGTCCACCCGCACTTCCTCGATCTGATCCACGCCCCGCTGCTTGAGCAGGGACTTGGCCCGCACGCAGTACGGGCAGACCAGGGTCGTATACATCTTCACGGCGGCCATCGCCAATCTCCAAAGTCGAATCGAGCGTCCGGTGGACCGGCAAACCGGGTGCCGGTGCGGCTGCCAGGGCGATCAGGCCGCGGACTTCTCGACGGGCAAACTCGCTTCGCGCCAGGCGGCCAAACCGCCCTGGACCGCGACCGCGTTCGCGTAGCCCTGTTTCTGCAGGATGCCAGCGGCACGCTGCGCGCGTGCGCCGGTCTTGCACATCAGCACCACCGGCAGGGCCTTGTTGCTGGGCAGTTGCTTGGCCGGCAGTTCGGTGCCAGTCAGCGTCGACAGCGGCACGTTGCGGGCGCCGTTGGCATGGCCGGCCGCGTACTCGGCGGGCTCGCTGACATCGATCAGCACGCCCTTCTCGCGGTTGACCAGGCGCACCGCCTCGGCGGTCGCCACGCCGCCCGCCTTGCCGCGCAGCGAGGGCCACAGCAGCAGGCCGCCCGAGGTGAGCGCGGCCAGCACGAGATACCAGTTTTCGATCAGGAACTTCAAGGCGGGGCCCGTGGGTTGAATCCAAAAGCTGCGGATTATAGGAAGGCCGGGGGCCGCGACGGCCCCCGGCGCTCACGCCAGCTTGAAGGTCGAGACTGCCGACTGCAGCGCCCGCGCCTGCTGCTCCAGGCTGTTGGCCGCTGCGGCCGCCTCCTCCACCAGCGCCGCGTTCTGCTGCGTCATCTGGTCCAGCTGCACCACCGACTCGTTGACATGGCCGATGCCCTGGCTCTGCTCGGCGGACGCCGCGGTGATCTCGCTGATGATGTCCGAGACCCGCTGCACGCTCGCCACGATCTCCTCCATCGTCGCGCCGGCGTCCTGCACCAGGCGCGAGCCCGACTCGACCCGCGCCACGCTCGCACCGATCAGGGTCTTGATCTCGCGCGCGGCTTCCGCGCTGCGCTGCGCCAGCGAGCGCACCTCGCCGGCCACCACCGCGAAACCACGCCCCTGCTCGCCGGCGCGCGCGGCCTCGACCGCGGCGTTCAGCGCCAGGATGTTGGTCTGGAAGGCGATGCCGTCGATGACGCCGATGATGTCGCCGATGCGGCGCGAGCTCGCGCTGATCTCGTCCATCGTCGAGACCACCTGGCCCACCACCTCGCCGCCCTTCTTCGCGACGGTGGCGGCGCTGCCCGCGAGCTGGTTGGCCTGGCTGGCCGCGTCGGCGCTCTGGCGCACGGTCTCGGTCAGCTGCTGCATGTTGGAGGCGGTCTGCTCCAGCGAGCCGGCCTGCTTCTCGGTGCGCACCGACAGGTCCTGGTTGCCGGCCGCGATCTCGCGCGAGGCCACCGTCATCGAGTCGGTACCGCTGCGCACGTCGCTCACGATCGCCGACAGGCCCTGCGACATGTCGCGCACCGCCGCCAGCAGGCTGGACTCGGCGCCCGGCGCCACCACGATGGTTTGCGACAGGTCGCCGCCGGCCATCTGGCGCATGACGTCGCGGGCATATTCGGGCTCGCCGCCGAGCTGGCGCCACACGCTGGCGATCAGCAGCCACGATCCCGCGCCCAGGCAGACGACCACGATGAGGCCGCTCAGCACCGTCGCCCACAGGCCCGAGCCGACGCCCTGCTCCGCGCGCGCCAGCGTCCCGTCGAAGGTGGTCCTGGCATCGGCGCGGGCGTCGCCCAGCGTCTGCTCCAGCGCCTTCTGCGCGGCCTGCATCTTGGGAATGGCGCCCGCCTGGTCGCCCTGCTTGATGCCGAGGAACAGCTGCGCGGTCTCGACCGAGGCGGCGTAGTAGGCCTCGAAGCCGCTCTCCAGCCGGGCGCCGGCATCGGCGCGCCCCGGGATGGCCTTGATCGAGGCGATCACCTTGCGCATCGCGGTGGCGCGCTCGGCGGCCTCGTCCAGGCGCTTCTTCTCGCCCTCGGCGACGGCGGACTGGATCGTCCCACCCAGCGCCTCGAGCTGCGCGGCCACCTGGTTGGTGGCCACCAGATACGGATAGTCGGCCTCGCCCAGCGCGTGGATGGCGCCCGAGGTCCGCGACGAAAAGAACAGCACCACCGCGATGCCCACCGCGAAGACGATCGCCGCCAGCACCGGCAGCATCGCGATACGGGTCTTCAAGTTCATGCCTGACTCCAATTCATCCTGTGTCTCCAACGACCTCCCCGGGTCGATGGCGCCCCGCCCTCCCACGACGGCGAGGCGGGCGGGCGGCCGAGGCCGACCGCCGCCGGCGTCAATCGACGCTCAGCACCACCTTCACCGAGCCGTCGACGGCCGACTTCTCGATGTAGCCGATCGCATCGGCATTGGCCGCGACGAACTTCTTCACGTCGGCCGAGCTGCCCAGCTCCTTGGGCGGCGTGCCCTTGCCCGAGAACACCAGGCGCGACCAGGCGGCCTTCACCTGGGCCGAGGACTTGCCGGTGGCCTTCGAATAGAAGTGCTCGCGCGCCGCGGCGCTTTCCGGCAAATCCACCGCCTGGGCGGCGCCGCCGCTGGGCAGCTGGTTGGACTTGCCCAGGAAGATGCTCGCGACCTGGTCGGCGCTCATCGAGGCGACCGGGCTCTTCGGATTGACCACGACGGCGACCTGCGCCTGTGCGGCCACGGCGGCGACCAGCATCGCGGCGCCGATGAGGGGCTTGATCATGTTGAACTGCATGAGGGTCTGTGCTCCGCTCAGAACACGAAGTCGACGGCGACGCTGTAGACGCCGACGCGCTCGTTGTTGAAGCCCGGCTGGACGTTGTAGAACTGGCCGGCGCCGGTGGTCTTGATGCTGTCGTACTGGGCCTTCACCGCGACGTTGCGCCAGGCATCCCAGCGCACGCCGACGGCGATGGTCTTCTGCGGCGTGCTCTGCGCGGCGGTGACCGCGTCGACGACGGCGCGCAGCGGCAGGCCGCCCACGACCACCGTGCCCGGGATCGTGTTGTTGACGTTGCTGCTGTCGGTCTTCTGCTGCGACAGCGTCGCGTACGGCGTGAACTTGCCGACGCGGTAGCCGACCGTCGTGTACCAGCCGGTGGTGTCCGGCACGAAGGAATCGTTGCGGCGCTTGGTGTACTCGGCGGCGACGACCCACTGGCCCTCGTCATAGCTCAGGCCCACGCCGGAGAAACTCGCATCCTTGTCGGTCGGGTCGATCTCGTTGCCGACCGAGGCGAACGGCGTCTGGCGCAGCGCGCCGACCAGCGAGCTCACCGTGGCGCTGTGCGCGGTCAGCTTGCCCTGCGCATGGCCCACGCGCAGGTTCAGGCCGTCGGCCAGTTCGACGGTGGCGTTGACGCCGACCATCTTCTTGAGCTCGAGCTTGGTCTGGCGCACGTAGGACGAGCTCTCGCCGCCGAAGACCTGCAGCGAGACGCTCTTGCCCGCGACCTGCGTGCTCCAGTTGACGTCGACGCCGTCGAAGTGGCTCACCGGCACCTGGCCGTAGACATCGATCGGCGGACGCAGCCAGGTGTTGGCATAACCGACGTCGCGGAAGTCGGACACCGCGAAGAACGGCGCGCCCATGCGGCCGGCGCGGATCGCCAGGCCCGGCGTGGCCTGCCACTTGGCGAAGGCCCACTCGACCTGCGGCGTCCAGTCGCCCTTGCCGGTCTGCTTGGTCAGCACCTGCGCCGTCGCGGAAAACTGCGCATTGAACTTGGCCGTGCCCTGCAGGCCCAGCTTCGAATCGACCTCGCCGCTCAGCGACTTGTCGGCGCCATGGACCTGGCCCGGGATGACGTACTCGGCGCCATTCCTGGTCGTGCCCGTCAGGCCGACCGTGCCGAAGCCGGAGAACGAGAACATCGATTCCGACTGGCTTTGCGCCTGCGCGCCGAATGCCAGCAGCGCCAGCGCCACCGGCGCCAGTCGCAAGCTCTTCACCACCATCATTGCAAGTACTCCTGTACAGCGTGAATGCCCAACGCGGGCGTGTTCTTTTTTCGAACCAAACTTGGGCGCCCGATACGCCTTTCGCCCGGTGCGAAAGCAGTTGTCGGCGCTCCGGAAGGCTTCTTGAGACGGGGGCCCTGGAGGGCTGCCTCTAGAATCCGCCGGGCCTGCCGGAACCCGGCCAAACCTCACGAAACCCAAGACCCATGTACAAGCTCGTGCTGATTCGCCATGGCGAATCGACCTGGAATCTCGAGAACCGCTTCACCGGCTGGACCGACGTGGATCTGACGCCCACCGGGGTGGAGCAGGCCAAGCAGGCGGGCCGTCTGCTGAAGGAAGCGGGCGTCGACTTCGACGTGGCCCACACCTCCGTGCTCAAGCGCGCCATCTGGACCCTGTGGCATTGCCTGGACCAGATGGACCGCCAGTGGCTGCCGGTGCGGCACAGCTGGCGCCTGAACGAACGCCATTACGGCGGCCTTCAGGGGCTGAACAAGGCAGACATGGCCAAGCAGTACGGCGACGAGCAGGTGCTGGTGTGGCGCCGCAGCTATGACACCCCGCCGCCGGCGCTGGAAGCCTCGGACCCGCGCAGCGAGCGCGGCGACATCCGCTATGCCGGCCTGCAGCCGTCGGACATTCCGCTGACCGAGTGCCTCAAGGACACCGTGGCCCGCGTGCTGCCCTACTGGAACGAACAGATCGCACCCGCCATTCTGTCGGGCCAGCGCGTGCTGATCGCGGCCCACGGCAACTCGATCCGGGCCCTCGTGAAGTATTTGGACGGCATCGCCGACGAAGACATCGTTGGCGTGAATATTCCCAACGGCATCCCGCTGGTGTACGAGCTGGACAAGGACCTGAAGCCCATCAAGAGCTATTACCTCGGCGACGCCGAGGCTGCGGCCAAGGCGGCCGCGGCAGTGGCCAACCAGGGCAAGGCCTGAACCTTCAGGCCTGACACCGCCGGCCGCCCGGCCGGTGCTCTATTTGCGACGCAGCGCGGTCGCGAGCAATTCAGCGATGCAGACCGCGTTGGTCTCGTGCGGGACCGCGTTGCTGCTCCAGATGTGACGCACGCCGGCCGCGCGCAGCGCCGGCAGGGCATCGCCGTTGAACAGCGCATGCGTCACGGCGACATCCACGCTGGCCGCACCGCGCTCGAGCGCCTCACGCGCCGCGCCGATCAGCGTCCGGCCGGTCGAGGCCATGTCGTCCAGCAGCACGACCGAGCGTCCGCGCACATCCAGTTCGGGAAACGCCAGCTGCACCTGCGTGTCGCCGAAGCGCACCTTGCGGCCGACCGCATGCTCGAGCTTGCCGGCGCGCGCCGCCTCGGCGACCCACTGCCCCGACTCCTCATCCGGTCCGACCAGCACCGCGCCCGGCACCTGCACGGCGATGAAGCGCCCGAGCTGCGCCGCCGCCGACAGCGCGACGCCACGCCCGCGTGGCATCACCTCGTCCAGGCTGGCGATCCGGTGCAGGTGCGGGTCGACAGTCACCACGCGGTCGAACTGCGTCGACAGCAGCGCCGCGATATGACGCTGGCTGACCGCCTCGCCCGGCGTGAACTCCATGTCCTGCCGCATGTAGGCCAGATAGGGCGCGACCAGCATCAGATGCCGCACGCCCCAGCCCCGCGCGGCCGGCGCGGCGATCAGCAGCTCGACCAGACGGTCGTTGGGCTGATGCTGCATCCCGCGCAGCACGATGACGTCACTCGGCAACGGCTTGGGCAGCACCACACGCGTCTCCCCATCCGGGAAACGATGTCGCGTGATGACCCCCATCGGGCGGCCCAACTCCCTGGCCAGCCGCGTGGCCAGGTCCTGTTCGTCGTCGAAGCACAGCAGCATCGGCGGATCCTCGCATCAAACCGCGGCCGGAGGGCATGCGGCATTCCCGCTGATGGGCGATTGGAGGTGCCGGTGAATGGGGGACCTGCGCTCCTTGGCGCCTTTTGGGGGCGAAGCGGAGGGGTGAGGCTGCCTACCTGCCATCTCCAGCGCGCTTGGCCGCCAAGGCATGGGGCCTTGGCGTCAAGCGCCAAAACCCCACGCCTTGCCGTCCCCGACCGACCGAGGACTCAGGGCCTGGGGAGTGCGTTTGAAATCGTTTCGGCGAGGGCCTCGGCGAGGTGGCGACGGTCGAGACCTTCCGTCGGCATCGCGGGCAGTGAGCGGACTTCGACCGCCAGGTCCTTGGCGGTCAGGATGCGCCACAGGCTCTCCATCAAGGACATCTGGCCGATGTATTGCGCGGCCTCGCTGTACGGCTGGCCCGGCTGGTGCCAGCGCAGCACCACCGGCTGCAACGGGGTGTGCGTGCTGATCGCTGCCTGCAACAGGTTGCCGTGCAGCGGCAGCAGCGGGTAGCCCGGGCCGGTCGTGCCCTCGGGGAAGACCGCCACCGTCTCGCCGGCGGCCAGCGCCTCGGCCGTCTTGTGCACGACGCGCAGCGCGTCACGCTTGCTGGCGCGCTCGATGTAGAGCGTGCCCACCGCCGTCGCCAGCGATCCCACCAGCGGCCAGGTCGCGATGTCCGCCTTGGAGACGAAGCGCGCCTCCGGCATCACCGCATGCATCGCCGCGATGTCCAGCCACGAGATGTGATTCGCGGTGATCAGGCGCGGCGCCGGCGCCTGCGGGCCCGGCGACTCGAGCCGCACCCCCAGCACCCGCAGCAATTTGCCCGACCACCAGCCGACATGCCGCTGCTTCGTCGGCGTGTCGAAACCGGACCAGCGCATCTGCACGATGAAAACCCCGTGCGCGATGTGCGCCAGCATCCGCAGCGCCCGCCAAAGGCCGACGAGGGCACGCATCAGGCCGTCCGCTCGACGTCGGTGACCAGCGATTCGTAGGCGACCGTGCCGGCCACCAGCGTGTAGCGCACCCGGCCAGGCAGCTCGAAGCCGGTGATGTCGAAGGAGAACGGCGTGTGCTTGCCCTGGCTGACCAGCCGCTCCGGCGTGACCGCGCCGCTGGCCTCGGCGTCGAAGACGACGACGTCGCCCACACCGCCCTCGACCAGCCGGCCGGCGCTTGCCGCCAGCGAGCCCAGCGCGCCGCCCAGGACCTTGACCGGACGGCCGGTGATGGTGTCGAGCGTTCGCGCCAGCGAGAGGCCCTCGTCCTGGCCCCAGCGCAGCGCCAGGCTGAGCAGCAGCTCCAGGCCGGTGGCGCCGGGCGTGGCCTCGGCGAAGGGCAAGGTCTTTTCGTCGGCGGCGACCGGGTTGTGGTCGCTGACCAGCGCATCGATCGTGCCGTCGGCCAGCGCGGCGCGCAGCGCGGCGCGGTCGCGCTGCTGGCGCAGCGGCGGGGTGAGCCGCATGGACGGGTTGAAGTAGCCGATGTCGACGTCGCTCAGGTGCAGCGAGTTGATGGAGACGTCCGCCGTGACCGGCAGGCCGTCGCGCTTGGCCTGGCGCACGAGTTCGACGCCGGCGGCGCTGCTCAGGCGGCACAGGTGGACGCGGCAGCCGGTCACGCGGACCAGCTCGAGGATGGTGTGCAGCGCGATGGTCTCGGCCGCGACCGGCTCGCCCGAGAGGCCCAGCCGCGTCGCGACCGGGCCGCTGGCGGCGACGCCGCCGCTGAGCCACGGATCCTGCGGATGCAGCCACAGCGTGTAGCCGAAGCTGGCGGCGTACTGCATGGCCCGCTGGACGGTGAGCGTGTTGCGGATCGGGCGGTAGGCCTGCGAGAAGCCGACGCAGCCGGACTCGGTGAGCTCGGCCATTTCGGTCAGCGCCTCGCCGTCCAGGCCGCGGGTGAGCGCGCCCAGCGGGAAGAGGCGGCAGCGGCTGAGCTTGCGGGCGCGGAACTTGAGCATGTCCACGAGGCCCGGCTCGTCCAGCGCCGGATCGGTGTCGGGCGGGCAGACCAGGCTGGTGACGCCGCCGGCGGCCGCGGCGGCAAGCTCGCTCTCGAGCATGCCTTCATGCTCGTGGCCGGGCTCGCGCAGCCGCGCGGCCAGGTCCACCAGGCCCGGTGCAACGACCAGGCCGTCGGCATCGATGACGCGGTCCGCGCTGAAGTCGCCGACCTGGCCCAGGCCGACGATGCGGCCCGACGCGATCGCGAGGTCGCCGCGCTGGTCCAGGCCCGAGGCGGGATCGAGCAGGCGGCCGTTCTGGATGAGGATCTTCATGCTTCGTTCCCGGCGAGGATGGACATGACCGCCATGCGGACCGCGATGCCGAAGGTCACCTGCGGCAGGATCACGCTGTGCTGGCCGTCGGCGACGGTGGACGAGATCTCGACGCCGCGGTTGATCGGGCCCGGATGCATGACGATCGCATCCGGCTTGGCCAGCGCCAGCTTCTCCGGCGTGAGGCCGAAACTCTTGAAGTACTCGCCGGCGCTGGGCAGCATCGCGCCGCTCATGCGCTCGTTCTGCAGGCGCAGCATGATGATGACGTCGGCATCCTTCACGCCCTCGGCCATGTCGTGGCAGACGCGCACGCCCATGTCCTTGAGGTCGCCCGGCACCAGGGTCTTGGGGCCGACCGCGCGGATTTCCGGCACGCCCAGCGTGGTGAGCGCATGGATGTCGCTGCGCGCGACCCGCGAGTGCACGATGTCGCCGACGATCGCCACCGTGAGGTTGGTGAAGTCCTTCTTGTAGTGACGGATCGTGTACATGTCCAGCAGGCCCTGCGTCGGATGCGCGTGGCGGCCGTCGCCGGCATTGACGACGTGGACATGCGGCGCGCAGTGCTGCGCGATCAGGTAGGGGGCGCCGGACTCGCTGTGGCGCACGACGAACATGTCGGCATGCATCGCCGAGAGGTTGGCCACCGTGTCCAGCAGGGTCTCGCCCTTGGCGGTGCTCGATCGCGCGATGTCCAGGTTGATGACGTCGGCCGACAGGCGCTTGGCGGCGATCTCGAAGGTGGTGCGCGTGCGGGTGCTGTTCTCGAAGAACAGGTTGAAGACCGACTTGCCGCGCAGCAACGGCACCTTCTTGACCTCGCGGTCGTTGACCGACAGGAAAGTGCCGGCCGTGTCCAGGATCTGGTGCAGCACGGCCTTGGGCAGGCCCTCGGTGGACAGCAGGTGGATCAGCTCGCCATGCTTGTTCAGCTGCGGATTGCGTTTGCTCAGCATGGGATCAGTCCTCCTTCACGTCGAAGCTGAAGCGGCCGGTCTCACCCTTGACCAGGCTCAGGCGCTGATGCGGCGCGACCGCGACGCGCGCGGCGGAGAACGCCGGCTCGATCGGCAGCTCGCGGCCGCCGCGGTCGACCAGCACTGCCAGCGTCACGCTCGCGGGGCGGCCGAAGTCGAACAGCTCGTTGATGACGGCACGGGTGGTGCGGCCGGTGTAGAGCACGTCGTCGATCAGCAGGATGTGACGGCCCTCGACCTCGAAGGGCAGCCGGGTGTGGTCGGCGCTGGCGTTCATGCCCTTGCTGCCGAAGTCGTCGCGGTGCAGCGCGCTGGAGATGACGCCGTGCTGGCCCGGCAGCTTCAGGTCCTGCTGGAGGCGCTCGGCGAGCCAGGCGCCGCCCGACCAGATGCCGACCAGCGCGCAGTCGGGTTGCAGCAGGCGCTGGACGCCGCGCGCGAGGTCGGCGTAGAGCGCTTCCGCATCGAGGTGCAATGTGCTCATGGGTGTTCCCGGAAGAATTGTTCGAGGATCAATGCCGCGCTCGCGGCATCGAGGTCGCGCGCGCCCTGGGACTGGGCTTCCGCGCTGGTGTAGCGTTCGTCGACTTCGACCACCGGCAGCCGGTAGCGGCCACGCAGTTGGCCCGCGAACTTGAGCGCGCGGGCAGTCATCTCATGCGGGGCGCCGTCCGGATGACGCGGCACGCCGATGACCAGCGCATCGGGCTGCCACTCCTGGATCAGCGCCGCGATCGCGGCCCAGCGCGCATCGCCCTGCTCGGTGATCGTCCGCAAACCCCGCGCGCTGCCCAGCATCCGGTTGCCGGTCGCCACGCCCAGGCGCTTGGTACCGAAATCAAAACCGAGGGGGGAAACGAAAGACGACGGGGAAGCGATGGTCATGGCGCTTCCGGGATTCATGCGTGCCCGGCCTCCTGGCTGAGCATGCGCGGATCGATGCCCAGCAGGGCGAGGGCCTTGTCGTAGCGCTCCTCGATGGGCGTGTCGAAGATGATCTCGGGCGTGGCGTCGACGGTGATCCAGCCGTTGCGGCCCAGCTCCTCCTCGAGCTGCCCCGCCGCCCAGCCGCTGTAGCCCAGCGTGACCAGCACCCGCTTGGGGCCGGCACCGCTGGACAGCGCCTCCAGCACGTCGCGGCTGGTGGTCATCTCGAGCCCGCCGGGCACGGCCAGCGTCGCGTTGTAGTGGTTGCCCTGCTCGTCCAGCGGCTCGTGCAGCACGAAGCCGCGTTCCGTCTGGACCGGGCCGCCGAAGAAGACCGGCCGCGCGGCCATGTCCTCGTCGTTCAGCTCGAGCTCGACCTTCTCGAACAGGTTGCCCAGGGTCAGCGAGATCGGCTTGTTGATGACCAGTCCCAGCGCGCCCTTCTCGTTGTGCTCGCACAGGTAGACGACGGAGCCGGCAAAGGTCTCGTCCACCATGCCCGGCATGGCGATCAGGAACTGGTTGGTCAGGTCGATGCGTTCCTTGGACATAGGGGCGGATTCTATTTCACCGACACTCCGTCCCCATGACGCGAACGTCCTCTTCCCCCGCTTCCCGGCCCCCCGCGCCGACGGACGGCGCGGACAGCGCCCTGGTGTGGTTCCGCCGCGACCTGCGGGCCGACGACCATGCGGCGCTGTACCACGCGCTGCGGCGGCACCGCCGGGTCTACTGCGCCTTCGTGCTGGACACCGACATCCTGGACCCGCTGCCGCGGGCGGACCGGCGCGTGGCATTCATCCTCGACGCGCTGGGCGTCCTGGATGCGGACCTCGCCACGCTGGCCCCCGGCGCCGGCCTGATCGTGCGCCACGGCACGCCGCGCGAGCAGATCCCGGCGCTGGCCGCCGAGCTGGGCGTGCAGGCGCTGTACTTCAACCACGACGACGAGCCCGACGCGCTGCGCCGCGATGCCGCCGTCGGGGAGACCCTGCTGGCGCGCGGCGTGCAGGTCGAGAGCTTCAAGGACCACGTGGTCTTCGAGCGCTCCGAACTGCTGACCGGCGCCGGCAAGCCTTACGGCGTCTTCACGCCCTACAGGAACGCGTGGCTGCGCGCGATCACGCCCTTCTTCCTCAGCAGCTATCCGGTCGAGCGCCACGCCTCGCACCTGGCGACCGGCCCCGAGGTGGCGGCGCGCCGGGGCGTGCCCGCGCTGGCCGACATCGGCTTCGAGCCCGCCGGGCTGAGCGCGACGCTCTCGGGCGGCAGCGCGGGCGCGCGGCGGCTGTTCGACGAGTTCCTCGAGCGCATCGACCGCTACGGCGAGACCCGCGACTTTCCCGCCGTCAAGGGCCCGAGCTACCTGAGCACCCACCTGCGCTTCGGCACGATCTCGATCCGCGTGCTCGCGCGCGAGGCCTGGCGGCGTGGCTACACGGGCAGCAGCGCCAGCGCGGGGGCGCAGACCTGGCTGTCGGAGCTGATCTGGCGGGACTTCTATCACCAGGTCCTGCACCACCATCCGCGCGTGGCGGAACGCGCCTTCCGGCCCGAGTACGACCGCATCGCCTGGGCCGAGGGGCCGGAGGCCGATGCCGACTTCGAGGCCTGGTGCCAGGGCCGTACCGGCTACCCGCTGGTCGACGCGGCGATGCACCAGATCAACCAGACCGGCTACATGCACAACCGGCTGCGCATGGTCACGGCCAGCTTCCTGATCAAGGACCTGGGCATCGACTGGCGTCGCGGCGAGGCCTATTTCGCCGAAAAGCTGATCGACTTCGATCTCGCCGCCAACAACGGCGGCTGGCAATGGGCCGCCTCCAGCGGCTGCGACGCCCAGCCCTACTTCCGCATCTTCAATCCGGTCAGCCAGAGCGAGAAGTTCGACCCCGACGGGAAATTCATCCAGCGCTACCTGCCGCAACTCTCGCGGCTGCCGCCGGCGCTGATCCACGCGCCCTGGCTCGCGAAGCCGGCGGAACTGGCCGCCTGCGGCGTCGTGCTGGGCCGCGACTATCCCGAGCCGATCGTGCGTCACGAGACCGCGCGCATGGCGACGATGGCGCGCTACGCCGTGGTCAAGGACCGCGGCTTCGCGCCGGACTAGGTTCCGGCCCGCACGCCCGCACCGTCAATGCACCACCGCGCTGCCCTTCTGGGGCAGGCGCAGGCCGTGCGCCCGGGCTTCCGCCAGGATCAGCAGGCCGCGCGCGGTGATCGCGTCGCGAGGATGCAGCGCCACGCCGACATGGCTGTCGAGCCGCACCGGATGGCCGCCTAGGTCGAAGGGCTGCGCCAGCGCATCGCGGATGCGCTCGCCCATCGCTTCGGCCTCCTGCACCGACCCGGCGCGCGAGACCACCAGCGCGAACTGCTCGTTGGCGTGCCGCGCCAGCAGGTCGACCGGACCGGCGCAGGACGACAGCCGCCGGCCGACCTCCACCAGCACCGGCGCCGCCGCCTGCACGCCCTGGCTGCGCAGCAGCGCCTCCAGGCCCTTGAGCACCACCACCGTGACGGCCACCCGGCCGGACTCGGCATTGACCATGCGCAGCACCTGATCCAGGCGCTCCAGCAGCGCCACCTGGCCGAGCAGCCCGGTGGCGGTGTCGCGCAGCAGCGGCGAGGGCCGCGTCTGCCGGCCGGCCGCGCGCTCGCTCTGCAGCAGCTCGTCCAGGTCGCCGAACAGCGACTCCAGGCCGCTGCCCTTGTCGTAGAAGCCGTCCGCCCCCGCCTGCATGCACATGTCGCGGTAGGCGTCCATCGCGTGATGGGTGAGCATCAGGATCCGGCCCTGGAAGCCCTTGTGGCGCAGCGCCCGCAGCACGTCGACGCCGGTGCCCACCAGCAGGGTCATGTCCAGCAGCACGGTGTCAGGCTGCAGCCAGTCGATCAGCGCGATCGCCTGCGGCGCGGAGTCCGCCTCGCCGACGACGCGCACGCCGGCCATGTCCTCGAGCCGCCGTGCCAGGAGCCGGCGGATGGCCGACGAGTCCTCGACGAGAAAAATGTCCATGAAGGGATGCTCCGGATCGCGGCGGCGACTGGTTGTCACCGCCTGTCCGGCATCTTGCGCGAGGCCCGGCGCCGGCATCAGCAGCGCCCCGCGCATGCTGGTGTCGGGGCCTGTCCGCAGGATTTGTCGGGCGATCCCCTACAGCGCCCGGCCGCTCACTGGATGTCCGTCAGCCCGTGCTGGACGCAGTACTTGGTGAGCTCGGTGTTGTTGCGCCAGCCGGTCTTCTCGAGGATGCGCGCGCGGTAGGTGCCGACCGTCTTGGCCGACAGGTGCATGGTCTCGGCGATCTCCGCCGGCGTCTTGCCCGCGGCGATGAGCAGCATCACCCGGTGCTCCTGCGCCGACAGCTGCTCATGGGGCAACTGGCCCGGCGTCGCGCCGCTGAGCAGCCCCAGCAGGTGGTCCGCCATCGCGGCCGTGACGTAGCGCCCGCCCTGCAGCAGGCGCTGCAGCGCGACGACCAGCTCGTCCGTCGCCTTGTCCTTGGGCAGGTAGCCGGACACGCCCATCTGCAGCAGTCGCGCCGCGTAGGCGGACTCCGCGTTGAGGCTCAGCACCAACACCGGCACGCCCTTGAGCGCACGCAGCATGCGGCTGGCGCCCTCGGTCCCGCTGGCGTCGGGCAGCGACAGGTCCAGCACCAGCGCATCCGGCTTGTTGGCCTGGCCCAGCTGCAGGGCCTCGGCGATGGTCGATGCCTCGTCCAGCACCGCCGATGGCCAATGGCCCTGGATCAACTGCTTGACCCCGAGCCGCATGATCGGATGGTCGTCAACGATCAGAAACCTCATCCCAACCCTCCTCGTTCTCCCGGGTCGCCCCGGTGCTGTCCCCCTCGTCCGCGACGCCGGCCAGCGGCACGCGGACATCGATCCGCGTGCCACGCCGCGGCGCCGGCCCGAAGACCAGTTCACCGCCCGCCAGCACGGCGCGCTCCCGCATGTTCCTCAGGCCTGACGCATCCGCCCTCACCTGGCCCGGGCCGATGCCGTCGTCCTCGATGCGCAGGCGGTATTCCCCGTCCTCGATGCGGGATTCGATCGTCAGCTGGTGCGCCTGCGCATGCCTCAGCACGTTGGTCGCGGCCTCCTGCAGCAGGCGGAACAGCTGGTTGTGCTGCTCGCTGCTGAGCGCCTCGTCCGGCGCCAGGTCCAGGTCGACCACCAGCTCGCTCTGCCGCTGCAGGCCCTGCGCATAGTGCTGGACCGCCGCGCCGAAGCCGAAGTCGTCCAGCAGCGGCGGCCGCAGCGTGTTGGCGATGCGGCGCGCGGCGCCGATGACCTCGTCGGCGATGGCCAGCATCTCGTCGTGCATCGGCTCCTTGGCCGGCGCGATCTTGCGCGCCATCGACAGCACCAGCATCTTCGCCGCCGTGCCGAGCTGGCCGAGCTGGTCGTGGACCTCGCGCGCGAGCCGGCGCCGCTCCGCCTCCACGCTGCGGTCCAGTTCGGCGGCGAAGCTCTGGATGCGGGTCAGCGCCTCGCTCAGTTCACGGGTGCGCTCGGCGACGGCCCCCTCCAGCCGCGCATGGCTGTCGCGCAGCGCGCGTTCGGCCCGGTCGCGCCGTTCGCGCTCGACCCACAGCGCCGCCATCGCCGCGGCCACCAGCAGGCCCCCGACCAGCGGCAGCACCTGCGCCAGCAGCGTGGTTTCCTTGGTCTGCAGCGCCACCGCCGATTCGATGCCATCGATGCGGCGTTGCTGCACCGACTTCAGCCGCGCCAGCTCGCCGCGGATCTCGTCCATCAGCTGCTTGCCGGCGACATAGGCCTGGCGGTCGTTCAGCGCCTCGGCGCCCAGCTTCCAGCGCTTCGCGACCTGGTCCTCGACCTGGCGGCGACGCTCGGCGATGAAGCGGTCCAGCCGCGCGAAGGCCTGGTCCTGGCGGTCGCCGCTGACCGCCAGCGCATCCTTGAGCTGGGCGTAGCTCGCGTCCAGGTCGCGCTGGGCGCGCTCGTAGGGCTGCAGGAAGGCCGCGTCGCCGGTGATCAGGAAACCGCGCGTGCCGGTCTCCAGGTCGATCAGCAGGCCGTTCAGGTCGGACAGCTGCTGCTGCGTGCGCAAGGCATGGGCGCGCCCCGCCTCCTGACGCGTCAGCTCGCCCAGGCTGCGGTAACCGCCATAGGCGGTGGCCACGAAGGCGACGCAGCCGGCCAGCAACAGGCCCGCAGCCACCGGAAAGGTCAGCAAGCGCATGGATGGTCCGGGCCTCCGGGCCCGTGTTCGTACAACCCTGCGGACGCCGCGTTCCAGCGATGACAAGCTCGCCGGCGTCCACCCCACTGCAGTCGGGCCCCGGGTGTCAGGCGCATCGGACGTCTTTCGCTCCGCTTGCGCCGGTCGGGCCGCTTTCGCTTCTGTGTCGCATGGATTTCGCCCTTCGGTGGGAGGGCTTGCTCGCGCGCTCGCTCCCTGGCGAACGCTCACGTGGGCCTAACGCTAGAGGTGCGGCGCGGGAAAAGCAAGTCCCTGCTCACGCGCCGCGTGCCGGGAAAGCCACGTCCTCGGGCAGCAGGCGGGCAGAAGGCGAGCACTTTCACGCGGTCGTCGGGCGCCGCTCGCCGGGGTCAGGACTTGTCCCACCGCCCCTCCCGGGGGCGCCCCTCGCCCGTCAGGGCGCCTGCCAACGCGACAGCAGCGTGCCATGGCGCTGCTGCCAGTCGCGCAGCGGCGCCGCCTCGCCGTCGAGCACCAGCCGCAGGTAGGCGAGGCTGAGTTCGCGCGTCGCGGCCTTGACCTTCGGGTTGAGCTCGAAGCCGCCGGTGTTCATCCGGTCGGTGAAGATGCTGTGCGAACCGCCGCTGAACATCGCCAGCGCCTTGCGCGGCCCGCCGATCGCGTCGAACAGCGCCACCCGGTCCGACGGTCCGCTGTAGTAGCCGGGAATGGTGATCTCGTCGGCGGTGGCGCTGATGTGCAGCGTGGGGATGGCGATGCCGGACAGGATGGGCGCCGGATCGCCCTCCCCGTAGAACGGCGGCGCGGAGATCAGGATCGCCGCCTTGAAGCGCGGATCGGCCAGCGAGGATAACGACGACGACGCGCCGCCAATCAGTCCGGCGGGCACCGGCACCTTCGCGCCGGCGATCAGCAGGCTGGTGTTGGCGCCGTAGGAATGCCCGGCGATCGCCAGGCGCGTCGCATCCAGCCGCGGCCCCAGCGGTCCGGCCAGCAACTGGTCCAGGGCGAAGCGGATGTCCTGCGTGCGCTCGATGGCTTCCTCCGGCTGCGCCGCATGCTGCAGGCGCCGCACCAGCGTCAACGAGTTCGACCAGCCGAAGCCGCCGGCCCAGAGCCGGCGGTCGCTGCCGATGTGCTGCACATGCATCGCGACGATGCCGTGCGCCGCCCAGTAGCTGCCGAGGTAGCTGTAGCCGCGGCGCGAGCCGCCCATGCCGTGCGAGAAGACCACGACCGGCCACCCACCCGCCGGCGGCTCGCCGCGGGGCCAGTAGACGCGCACCGGGACCGCGCGCTCGCGGGCGGGATCGCTCCAGTCGAAGTCCTGCCAGTGATGGCTGCCGTCCTCGGCCGCCTGCGTGCCGGGCTGGGCCGGCAGGTCGGGACCGGCCACCGGCGGCGGCGTCGCGCAGCCGATCAGCAGGGCCGCGACCGCCGTCGCCGCCGAGGCGGCGAGCGCGGTCCAGCGCCAGGTCCTGTTCACGGGATCAGAAAAGTTCGACGTCGCTGAGGTGGCTGGCCTCGGCCATGCGGCCCTGCGCGACCAGCGTCGCGTGGCTCTGCACCTGGTTCCGGCCGGCGCCCTTGGCGTGGTAGACCGCCTTGTCGGCGCGCTCGAAGGCCGCGGCCGGCGAGTCGTCGCTGCGGATCTGCGTGAAGCCGATGCTGACCGTGATGCGCCCGACCTGCGGGAAGGCGTACTGGGCGGTGTTGAGGCGGAAGCGCTCGAAGGCGTGCGCGGCGTCGGGTTCATCCTCGCAGCGCATCAGCACGACGAACTCCTCGCCGCCGAAGCGATAGAGCAGGTCGTTGAAGCGGAAGCTGCTGCGCATCAGCCGCGACAGCAGCAGCAGGACCTCGTCGCCGATCAGGTGACCGAAGCGGTCGTTGATCGACTTGAAGTGGTCGATGTCGATCACGCCGATCCAGTAGCGCGGATGCACGGCGGCATGGCGACGGTCCTGATCGGGCTCCTCGGGCTTGGCTTCCTCGGCCTGGATCCGCAGCGGCAGCTCCGAGACGGCCTTCAGGAAGCTCTCGTCGAAGGTCTTGCGGTTCAGCAGGCCGGTCAGCGTGTCGCGCTCGCTGTAGTCCAGCAGGCCCTGGAAGTTGTGATAGATCCGCAGCACGCTGCTGACCATGCGCTGCGCCTCGGTCTTGAGCCGGCGCGCGGTGTGCAGCTCCAGCACGCCAACCACCTCGCGCTCGGTCGCCAGCGGGAACAGCGTCACCCACTCGTTGTTTTCGCGCTGCTGCAGCACGCTGCGCTGCGTCAGGCATTCGAGGCGGCGCGGATGCTCGGCCAGCCGGGGGAGGGTCTCGGGATCGACCCAGAGCGAATCGGCGGTGGCGACCGCGTCGCCGGCGTGCAGCCGGGCGCGCGTCAGCCAGCGCTGCTGGCCGGGCTCGCCGACGCAGCGATAGATCGCCACGGCGGCCGCGGGGCCATTGAGCAGGTCACGCAGCGCGGTGACCAGGGTGACGTCCATGACGTCGCGGTCACGGAAACCCGTCAGCTCGGCAAGATGGTCGACTACCCCGGACATGGTGTTTGCAGCGTGGAGGGAGGATCCAGGCGCCGGCAACCACCGATGGTCCGGGGGCCCGGACGCTACGCCCTCGCCGGCTTTCCGGCGGAATGGTGCGAAGTGTATCGGGCGATCAGGCCGAGCAGGTGCTCCTCGTCATAGGGCTTGCCCAGGTAATCCTCGACTCCGAGCCGTTGTGCATAGTCGCGGTGTTTCTGAGCGATGCGCGACGTGATCATGATCACGGGCAGCCCCGCCAGACGCGCGTCGGCACGCAGGTTGCGGACCAGGTCGAAGCCGTCCATGCGCGGCATCTCGATGTCCGACAGCACCAGTTGCGGCAATTCCTCGCCGGCCAGGCGCTCCATCGCATCCAGGCCGTCCTTGGCCAGCAGCACGCGGTAGCCCTCGCGCTCCAGCAGGCGCTGGGTGACGCGGCGCACGGTCAGCGAGTCGTCGACCACCATCACCAGCGGCGCGAGCTGCTCGGTGACCGCCTCGACCACCACCTGGCGCGCGGCCGCCTCGGCGTCGTGCACGCGCTGCTGCGCGGCATGGCCGTAGCGGTTGGCCAGCGCCACCGGGTTGTAGATCAGCGCCACATCGCCCGAGGCCAGCAGGCTGATGCCCGCCAGGCCCGGCACCTGCATCAGCTGCGGGCCCAGGTTCTTAACGACGACTTCCTGGTTGCCCAGGACTTCGTCGACGTGCAGCGCCAGGCGCTGCTGGGCGCTGTGCACCAGCGCCACCGGCAGGGTCTTGCCATGGGCGACGCCGCGGTCGCTGTGGTGCATCAGGCCGCCCAGCCAGTAGAAGGGCATGCGTTCGCCGGCGGCCATCAGCGCGCCGTCGACATAGGCCTGCTCGACCGTCTCGACCGGCAGGCGCTGCACCGACAGCATCAGGCTGGCCGGCACCGCGACCTTGCGGTCGCCGTAGCGCAGCACGACGACCTGCGTCAGCGCCGTCGTCAGCGGCACGCGCAGCTCGAAGCTGGCGCCCTGCCCCGGCGAGGACTGCGTCAGCACGTAGCCGCCGAGCGTGTTCACTTCGGAGCGGACCACGTCCATGCCGACGCCGCGGCCCGCCATCTCGGTCAGCGATTCGGCGGTGGAGAAGCCCGGCTCGTAGATCAGGTCCATCAGCTGGGCGTCGTTCAGGTCCTGACCCGGCTGGATCAGGCCCTGGCTCTCGCCGCGGGCGCGGATGCGCGCCAGATTCAGGCCGGCGCCGTCATCGCTGAAGCGGACCTGGATCTCGTTGCCTTCCTGGTGCAGGTTCAGCACGATGCGGCCCACCGGCGCCTTGCCCGCCTGCTGGCGGACATCCGGCGTCTCGATGCCGTGCACGACGCTGTTGCGCAGCAGGTGCTCGAAGGCGCCGGTCAGGCGCTCCAGCACCGCGCGGTCCAGTTCGACGCCGCCACCGCGGATCTCGAGCTGCGCCTGCTTGCCGCTTTCGCGGGCGGCCTGGCGGACGACCCGGTGCAGGCGCTCGCCCAGGCTGCTGTCGAACTCGACCATCCGCGTGCGCAGCAGGTCGTCCTGCAGTTCGCGGGTCAGCCGGGACTGGCCGGCCAGTTCGTCTTCGCCGGCCGCGACGTTGCGCTGCAGGCCGCGCTGGACCGTGGCCACGTCGTTGACCGACTCGGCCAGCATCCGGGTCAGTTCCTGGAAGCGGGTGTAGCGGTCGAACTCGAGCGGGTCGAAGTCCTTGCCGGTCGCCTGGGCGGCTTCCTGGCGGGCGGCGATGCGGGCCTCGGCCTGCAGTTCCAGCTCGCGCAGCTGCGTGCGCAGGCGCTCCAGGTTGTCGTCCAGGTCGGACAGCGAGGTGCGCATCTGGCCCAGTTCGGACTCCAGGCGCGCACGGCGGATGGAGACTTCACCGGACAGCGCGGCCATGCGCTCCAGCAGCGCGCCACGGACACGCACCTGGGCGGCCGGCGCCACCGGGGCGCTTTCCAGCGGCTGACCCAGGTCGGCGATCTCGCTGAAGTGGGCCCAGTCGATCTCGATGTCGGCCGGCGGCGTCGCCACCGCGGGCTCGGCGACCGGCGCCTCGACCGGCGCGGCGGCCTCCACGACCGGCTCGGCCTCCAGCGGCGCCAGCGCCACCGGTTCGGCGACCGGCTCAGCGACCACGTCGGCCACCGGCTCGATCGGCGCCAGTTGGGGAGCCGATGCCGGGATCGCGTCGGAGCCTTCGGCCGGCGCCTGGATGGTCTCGACCGCCACGGCGGGCGGGATCGGCGCGGGCAGGTCGGCGACCGGCGCAGCCGGGGCCGACGGCGCCATCGGCGCGGGCACCACCGGTGCCGGGTCGCGCCAAGTGCGCTGCAGCGTCTTGAAGCTGTGTTCCAGGCTGTCGCCAGCGTCCTGCAGCGCGAGCAGTTGCTCGTAGCCCGGTTCGCCGTCGGCCAGCAGGTGCTCGATCTGGGACTCCAGGCGGTGGGCCTGCTCGCCCAGGCGCATCGCGCCGGCCAAGCGGGCACCGCCCTTGAAGGTGTGCAGCACCCGCATGCAGGCGGCGGCGCGGCCGGTGTCGGCCGGCTGGGTCGCCCACTCGCGCAGCGCGCCGTGCAGTTCGCCCAGCAGGTCCTCGGCTTCCTCCTCGAAGATCGGCATCAGTTCCGGCTCGATCTGGTCGGGCTGGCTGAAGTCGAAATCGTCGGCGGTCGCCTCGGCGGCCTGGTGGAAGGCGTAATGCGAGGTCGGCAGGGCCGGTTCGGCCGTGTGATCCACCAGCAGGTGGGCCGGCAGCGCGGCTGTCGACACCTCCTCCAGCGACATGGCCAGCAGGCCCTCGTCGCTGTCGGCATGGCTGTCGGGCAGCAGGGCGCCCGGCTCGAAGGCCTGCAGTTCCGCCAGCAGGCCGGCATCGGCTTCCTTCAGGAAACCGGCGGCGAACTGGTGCAGCAGGCGGCGGATCTCGTCGGCGGCGCGCTGGAACAGCGTCGGGTCGGCGACCTGATGGCCCTGGGCCCGCTCCAGCGCGTGCTCCAGGCAACGGGCCAGCGTGGACAGGTCCTCGAAGCCCACCGTCGCGGCGCTGCCGGCCAGGCCGTGCGCCAGGGCTTCCGCGTCCTGCGGCAGCGGCGACTGGGGCAGCAGCGCCCACTCGCTCAGCTCCACCTGCAGGCGGCGCGAACGCTCGTCGGCCTCGTTCAGGAAGATGTTGAACAGCGCGATGCTGATGCGCAGCGGCCCGATGACCTTGACGCCCTCGTCGCTGTCCTCGACGGCCTCTTCCGGCTGCGCCTCGGCCTCGACCTCGGCGGTCGAAGGCGTGACGGCGGTGCCGCCGACCAGGCTCAGCGCCGGCGCGGCGTGTGCCAGTGCCGCGCCCAGGTCGGGCAGGTCCAGGTCCGGCAGATCCAGGTCGGACAGGGTGCGCGGCGACAGGCCTTCGGGCGCGGTCGCCTCGACAGCGGCATCGGCGGCATCGGCGGCCGCGTCGCTCAGGTCGAGCACCGCGTCGGCGGCGGCCACCGGGACCACCGGGGCTTCCGCCGGCGCGGACACCAGTTCCTGGCCGAGGTCCAGCGTCAGCGACAGGTCCGCGGCGAACGGCGCATCGATCGCGGCGACCGGCTCGGTGTTGAGGTCGGACAGATCCAGCAGGTCCAGCGCCGGCTCATCGGCGGCGGGTTCGGCCGGCAGCGCGTCCAGCGGCATCGGCGTCGTCGCCTCGATCTCGACCAGCGGCGCGTCGGCCGGCCAGCCGTCGGGCAGTTCCATCGTGACGGTGGCCTCGTCGGCGGGCGTCAGCGTGGGTTCGAGCGACAGCGTCGGTTCGTCCTGGAAGGCCGGCGGCTGGGCCGCGGCAGCTTCCACCGCGGCGGGCTCCAGCAGCGCGGACGGTTCGACCACGTCCGCCACCGTCGGCAGCGACATCGTCGTGTCCAGCACCGGCGGCTCCGCGGTCAGCGCGGGCAGTTCGACGGCGGACAGCGCGTCCAGGTCGATGGCGGCGTCCAGTTCGGGCACCGCCTGGGTCAGTTCGGGCACGTCGGCCGGGAATTCCGGCGACAGCGCGTCGATCGCGACGGGCGTCGGTTCGGTCGCGGTCACCACGTCCAGGTCGGCCACAGGCAGCGGCGGCACGTCCAGGCCCGGCAGGTCCAGCGCGGGCAGGTCCAGCGACGGCAGCACCGAGCCGGCCGCGGCATGTTCCGCGTCCAGTGTGGCCAGCAGGTCCAGCGCGGCCAGTTCGTCGGCCGCGGACGGCGTCGCCGGCGCGGGCGTCGCCACTTCGTCCGCCAGCGACAGTTCCGGCAGCACCTGCAGGCCGGCCAGATCGATCTCCGGCGCGGGGGCCGGGACCTCGGCGACTTCGGCGACTTCGGCGACTTCGGGCAGCTCGGCGACCTCGATGACTTCCGCCACCTGGGGCAGCTCGGCCACCTCGATCAGTTCCGGCACCGCCAGGACCGGCGCCGCGGCGGACAGCTGCAGCGGGGTGTAGCGGTTCTCCAGACGCAGCGCGTCGGCCACAGCGCGGAACGGCGCGCTGTGATAGCCGTGCGGCCGGCCTTCGCCGATCGCGGCGGCCCAGGCCTGGAACCCGTCCAGCGCCTCGTTGCTGGCGCGCAGCAGGTCCGAATCGGCCTGCGGATGCTCCGACAGGCGATGGTTGTAGAGCTGTTCGAAGGCCCAGCCGGCTTCGCCGAACTCGTTCAGCCCGACCATGCGCGAGCTGCCCTTGAGCGTATGGAAGGCGCGACGCACCGTCGTCAGCTGTTCCTTGTCGCTGGCGCTGCGCGCGAGCGCGGTCAGCGCGTCGCGGGCGGTCGTCACGACCTCGGCGGCCTCTTCCAGGAAGATGCCCAGCATCTCCTCGTCGATGGCGGCCTCGGCCTGCGGGATCGGCGCGCTCGGCGCGGGCGCGGGCGGAGCGACGGGCGCGGCGGCCTCGATGAACTGCTGCAGCGATTCGGCGGCCTGGCTGCCCGCGGCGTCACCGCCGGACGAGAGCAGCTGCTGCTGCGCCTGCTGCGCGGCCTGCGCCAGGCCGAGGTCGTCGGCGGCGCGGGCTTCGTGGGAAATGCGTTCCAGGTCGCGCGCCAGGTCCTCGGTCGAACGATCGCCCTGCGCGACCGCCTGGGCAGTCGCCTGGAGCTGATCGATCAACTGCGGCTGGACCGCGGCTTCGGCGGCGGCCAGTTCCTGCGCGTGGGCGTGCTGTTCGCTCTCGCGGCCGACCAGCGACTGCAGCAGCCCGGTGTCGTCCTCGAAGCGGAACATGCGCTTGGCCAGCTGCGGCTGGACGCTCAGCATGTCGATCAGGAAGCCCAGCGCGCCCAGGTTGTGGGCGAGCCGGTCGAATTGCGCGCGCGGTCCGGGCAGCGAGGGATCGACCTCGGTGTTGGCCAGTTCGTCGACCTGGTCGCGCATCTTCAGCGTGGCCTGCGCGGCCTGCGACAGGCCCAGCACGCTGAACACGCCGCGCATCGCCTGCAGCTGGCCCGGCACCGGGATCAGCAGGTCGCGCTTGGACGGGTCGCGGAAGTATTCGTCGCACTGGCGCTCGACCTCGGAGAGGCTGGCGCGCAGTTCATGGACGACGGAGCCGAGCGTCTGCCGGTCGGCGACGCGGCGGTACAGCTCCTCCATCCAGCTCTCGAGCGCCAGCGGCGCTTCGCCGTGGCCGACCGACTCGATGCGGCGGGCCAGGCTCTTGACGCGTTCGGCCTGCTCGGGCTGGTCGAAGGCCTCGTCCTCGAGGGCCGCTTCCAGGTAGAGCATGGACGTGGCGATCTCCATCGCCAGCGCCGGCTCGGGCGCGCGGCCCGAACGCAGCGTCGTGACGACGGCGCGGCGCAGCGTGTCGCCGAGCACCTCGCCACTGGGGAACAGCTTCTGCAGCGATTCGGCGACGTGGGCGAACTGCTCGTCCAGGCCGCCCAGGCGATGGGTCTCGCCCTCGGCGGCGGAGGCCCAGGATTCCTTCGCGGCGGCGACGCGGCGCTTGGCGGCGGCGACCCAGTTCGGATCGATGCGGCCCAGCGTGTCGTCGCGGTAGTCGACCTGGTCGGCCTCGATCAGGCCGTAGGCCTGCTGGACCGCGGTCAGGCGCGGGGCGCTGCCCGGCTCGGCGTGCTTCGCGGCGGCACAGAAGAACAGCAGGTCCTTGGCCAGGCGCTCGGACGGCGCGGCATCGCTGCCGGCGCGCAGCTGCGCCAGCAGGCGCGAGCCCAGGCGCTTGACCAGCGTGTCCACCGGCAGCAGCCCGCGCGACTGGGCCTCGAACTGGCCCGCGGCCAGCATCCAGAGCGTGCGCGCGTTCGCCTGCGTCTGCGTCAGCGCCAGGCCGGCGCACAGGTCGCTCAGCAACTGGCCCTGGCCCGGCGCCGGGGCGCGCATCTGCTTGAGCAGCAGCGCCTCGAACGGCGCGCGCATCTGCTCGGCGCTCAGCGCGCGGACGTTGCGGTCCAGCGGCAGTTCGCGCCAGCGGAATTCCTCGGTCCACAGGTCGGCCGGGTGGATGCGGCCCGCGCCGTTGAGTTCCTGCAGCGTCTGGTAGGCGGGGAACAGCGCCAGCGAGCTCGGCTGACCGCCGGCCAGCGTCTTGGCGATGAAGGCGAGTACCGCGAAGTCCGCGCGCTCGACCGCCTCGATCTCGGCGATGGTCACGCCGGCGGGGTTCTCCGCCAGGCGGAACAGCGTCGCCTCGGCGGCGCGCAGCAGGTGCGCGGCGGCCGGCAGGCTGACCACCGCCAGCACGCCGGCGGCCTGGTGCATCTGCTGGGCCGCGCCTTGCAGCGCCGGGCTGGGCTGGCCGTCGCCGCCCAGGGTCGTCGCTCGCGCATCGGCATCGCGCAGCACGCGGCGAAGGGCCTTGTGCACCGATTCCAGCGTGCGGCGCAGTTCCTCCTGGACCCAGGCCAAGGGGCTCAGGTCGGCGGGGAACTCGGATTCGCGCGTAAGGTCCATGCTCGCTCTTGTTCTCTCTTTTATGTCGACGCGGTGCGGGGCTCTATCCCTGTTCTACCGGGCGGGGCAGTCGGCCGATGCCGGTCAGGTCACCTTGAACCGGGCCACCGACTGCTTCAGCGCCTCGGCCGACCGCGACAGCTCATGCACCATCTGGGCGGTCGAACGCGTACCGTCGGAGGTCTGCTCGGTCACCGCGAAGATGTGCTGGATGTTGGCGCCGACCTCGTTGGCGGCGCGCGCTTCGTTCTGCGCCACCGTCGAGATCTGGCCGATCAGCTCGTCCAGGCGACGCGACACCGAGTCGATGTCTTCCAGCGCGCGTCCGGCCGCGTCGGACAGCTTCGTGCCCTCGACCACCCCCAGCGTGGAGCGCTCCATGGCGGCCACGGCGTCGTGGGTGTCGGTCTGAATGGTCTTGACCAGCGCCGCGATCCGGCGCGTCGCGTCGGCGGAGCGTTCCGCCAGCCGCTGCACTTCTTCCGCCACCACCGAGAAGCCGCGACCGGCTTCACCGGCGGACGCCGCCTGGATGGCCGCGTTCAGCGCCAGCACGTTGGTCTGCTCGGTAATGTCGGAGATCAGCTCGGTGATCTCGCCGATTTCCTGCGAGGACTCGCCCAGCCGCTTGATGCGCTTGGACGTTTCCTGGATGTGGTCGCGGATCTGGTTCATACCGCCGATGTTGTTCTGCATCGCCTGCAGACCCTGTTCGGCGGCTTCCCGGGACTGGCGGGCCACGTCGGCGGTCTGTTGCGCCTGCGCGGACACGTCGTTGATCCGGTGCGCCATCTGCAGCACGGCCTCGCCGGTGGCGCGGATCTCGTGCAGCTGTTCGGTCGAGGCGGCCAGCAGCTCGGTCGAGGTCTGGTCGACCTGCGCGGTCGTGTCCGTCACCCGGACCGCCGTCGTCTGCACCTGGTGCACCAGCGAGCGCAGTTCTTCCACGGTGTAGTTCACCGAGTCGGCGATCGCGCCGGTGATGTCTTCCGTCACCGTCGCCTGGTGCGTCAGGTCGCCTTCCGCGACCGTCTGCAGTTCGTTCATCAGACGCAGAATCGCGGCCTGGTTGGCGTCGTTGACGCGCTTGGCTTCCTGCTCCTGCGCCTCGGCCTCGCGGCGCTGTTCTTCCGCCATCTGCGCGCGGCGCGCCTGGTCGGACACGTACAGCCGCAGGAAACCGACCGCGCCGATCACCAGCATCGCCAGCGAGGCCGCCATGGCCAGCAGCAGCAGCGGGTTCATGCCGCCGGCGGACTCCAGGCCCTGGCCCAGGTCGTCCAGGTCTTTGCGCAGCACTTCCGAGTCGTTGAGGATGGCCGTCTGCGCTTCCCGCGCGGACACCAGGCCCTGCAGGTTGGACAGGATGGCCGTCGCCTGCGAGCGGGTCTGGTCGTACTGGCTCAGCAGCACCTTCAGGCGCTCGCGCACCTGCGGGTCCTTGGCACCGTTCAGGCGCAGCTCGGGATTGCCGTTGAGCAGCGCCTGGGCGATCTCGCGGAACGCGTTCAGGTCCTTGCCCAGCAGGAACACGGCCTCGGGGCTCACGCCTTCCTGCGTCAGGAATTCGTTGGCGGACTTGCCGATCCGCTGCGTCAGCATCACCAGCTGGCCGACCGCGGCGACTTCGCCGGTCGGGGCCGAGCTCTGCAGCGACAGCGAAGCCACCGCCTCGGCGCTTTCCAGCAGGTCCGACGACTGGCGGTTGATCGCGCGCAGCGCGGCGCCCACCTGCGTCAGCACCTTTTCCTGGGCCAGCATCACCTTGGTGTTCTTGTCGGCGCGCGCCACCATCGGGCTGATCTTCTCGAGCAGCGCATCGACCGAGCCCGGGGCCTTGGCCAGTTCGCCGCTGCCGTCGCGCAGCGAGGTGGTCACGCTGGTCAGGATGTCGGCCGCTTCCTTCATTTCCGGGAAGGCGTTCTTGTTGCCCAGCAGCGCGGTCGAGACCGCCTTGGCCAGACGCTGCGACTGCGTCGCGGCCTGACCGGCGCCGCGCACCTGCGCCGCCGAGCGGTTGCCGTTGATCAGCGCCATCGAGACGGTGCCGGCGGTGAAGAGCACGCCCGCGGCCGTCAGCGCCGTCAGCAGGCCGGTGCGGCGCTGCTCGGGCTGCTTCAGGACCTCCGGCATCGGGGTCGGGCTTTCCGGGGCGGACGCCGAGGGCTGGTAGCCCGCGGACGTGTCCTGGAACTCCGGCGTGGGCTGCGCCGCGGTGATGATCGAAGGCTGGAAGTCCGTCGTGTCCTCCGGCGCCGACGAGCCCGACGCGTCGGTCCGCGGACCGTCGTCGAAGTCGTCGTTGCCCTCGTTCTTGCCCTTGTTCTTGATCTTGTCCAGGAAGCTCATCTCACCCTCGTTTGATCTCGTTCGTCGAATCGGCGCCTGTGACGGGACCGTCGTCTGGCTATCAGTTCAAAACAATGCGCAGGAATTGCGGATGCTGCGTCAGCGCATCCAGGTCCAGCACTTGCCAGCGCCGGCCCTGCCCGTCGCGCATGCGGGCAGGAGCGAAATCGGGATGGCCGGCCGCATCGGGCTCGGCCTGCAGTTGTTCGTCGCCGCGCAGCCCCAGCAGCTGGTCCACCAGCAGCGCGCAGTTGATGCCCAGGTCGGGATTGATCGACACCAGCCGGTGGGCCGACGTCATCGGGATCGGACCGCGCAGGCCCAGGAAGGCCGACAGGTCCACCACCGTGTGCAACCCGCCGCGCAAGTTGGCCACACCCAGCATCCAAGGCTGCGTGTACGGCACCGCCTGAAGTGGGACTGGCGTGAAAATTTCGCCGGATTGCTTGAGCGGAAGCAGCAGGCCCAGGCCCGCGCACTCGACCGCCAGCCAGTTCGCGGCCTGGGGCGCCTCGCGCGCCGCCTGCATGCGCTGCGCCAGCCGTTGTTGAAGTTCGCGCAGCGCTTGCTTGTTGGCCATGGTGTCAGCCCAGCGCCTTGATCTTGGCCAGCAGCTCGTCCGCCTTGACCGGCTTGACGACGTAGTCACGCGCGCCCTGGCGCATGCCCCAGACCTTGTCGGTCTCCTGGTTCTTGCTGGTGCACATGATCACCGGCACGTCGGCGTAGCGCTCGTCGCGGGTGATGGCGCGGGTCAGCTGGAAGCCGTTCTGGCCGGGCATCACCACGTCCATGAGGATCAGGTCGGGCTTTTCCTCGGCCAGGCGCTTCATCGCCTCCTCGCCGTTCTCGGCGGTGCGGACGGTGAAGCCGCGCTTGGTCAGCAGGTCGCTCAGCGCGTGCAGTTCGGTCTTCGAATCGTCGACCAGCAGGATCTTGTGGATGGGCATGGAATCTCCCTCTCTCTCGGCTCGCGTCGATTCGCGTCGGGCAGTGCGTCGGTCGAGCCTGGGGTGAGCGTCGTTGGATGTCGGTGGAATGGGTCGTGGAATGCGGGGCGCCGTCCGGCCGGTCAGCCCGCCCGGCAGTGCTGTTGCACCGCCTGCAGCAGCTGGTCCTTCGTGAAGGGCTTCGTCAGGTAGTCCTGCGAGCCCACCATGCGGCCTCGCGCCTTGTCGAACAGGCCGTCCTTGGACGACAGCATGATCACCGGCACCGACGCGAACTGCGGATTGCGCTTGATGATGGCGCAGGTCTGGTAGCCATCCAGGCGCGGCATCAGGATGTCGCAGAACACGAGGTCGGGCTGGTAATCGCTCAGCTTGGCCAGCGCATCGAAGCCGTCCTCGGCCAGCACGACTTCGTGCCCGCCCTGTTTCAGGAAGATCTCGGCGCTGCGGCGGATCGTGTTGCTGTCGTCGATGACCAGCACCTTGGTCGCCGTGCGGGGGCTTGCGCTGGAATCCAAGCTCTTCTCCGTATTGTTCAGACGATGGTTGTCAGGGAAATTTCAGGCGCGCGACAGGCGCGACCGGATGGCTTCATCGAAGGGCGATGCGCGGGTCAGATCTGGACCATTTCGAAGTCCTCCTTGCGGGCACCGCATTCGGGACAGGTCCAGTTCATGTCGACATCCTCCCAGCGCGTGCCGGCGGCGATGCCGTGTTCGGGATCGCCCGCGGCCTCGTCATAGATCCAGCCGCAGATCAGGCACATCCAGGTCCTTGCTTCGCTCACGATGGGTTGACTTTGCATCACTACAATGATCGAAAGATTGTAGCCACGCCCCCGGGCTGACCCGGGGGGCGGAAGTACCGATGAAACAACAGTCGATAGCGGTCCTTCTTCACGTTATGCGCATCAGTTCACGGCTTCGCGCCAACCATCCATGAGCCGCCCAGACCCGCACCAACCAGACCCCCAGGACGCCGCCGCGATCGATGACCAGGACTCGCCGCCGCCGGCCTGCGTGATGAGCTTCAATGCGTCGGACCCCAGCGGCGCGGGCGGCAGCGCCGGCGACGTGGCGACGATCGCCGCCATGGGCGCGCATGCGCTGCCGGTGGTGACCGCCATCGTGATGCGCGACACGGCCGAGGTCTTCGACCACCAGACGCTGGACGGCGACTGCATCGTCGAGCAGGCCCGCTCGATCCTCGAGGACGTGCCCGTCGCCGCCTGGAAGGTCGGCTTCCTGGGCAGCGCCGAGGGCGTCTCCTCGGTCGCCGAGGTCCTCTCCGACTACCCCGACGTGCCGCTGGTGGCCTATCTGCCGAGCATCTCCTGGCTGGACGAGGAACAGCAGCAGAGCTACCTGGACGCGTTCCGCGAGCTGGTGCTGCCGCAGACGCTGGTGCTGGTGGGTAACCAGAAGACGCTGATCGACTGCCTGTTGCCGGACTGGGACGCGGACCGCCCCGCCTCACCGCGCGAGCTGGCGGTGGCGGCGCAGCAGCACGGCGCCGCGCACGTGCTGGTGACCGGCATCCAGCTGCCCAACCAGTACATCGACAACGTCCTGGCGAATTCCCAGGGCGCGATCACCGGCGAGAAGTTCGAGCGTTTCGAGGCCAGCTTCGTCGGCGCCGGGGACACGCTGTCGGCCGCGTTGGCCGCCCTGCTGTCGGTCGGCTCGGAGCCGCACGACGCGGTGGGCGAGGCGCTCGCCTTCCTCGACCAGTCGCTGGAGGCGGGCTTCCGCCCCGGCATGGGCAACGTGGTGCCCGACCGCTTCTTCTGGGCGCTGCCGCCCGGCGAGGAGGGCGAGGAAGGCGCCGAGACCGTGCCCGCCACCGACGAGATGACGATCGACGAGCCGCCCAGCCGCGGCCCCCGCCGGATCCATTGAGTCCCCGAGGGCGCCCGCGCGGCGCCCTCCGTCTTTTCCTGCATTGATGCGCCTCAGCAGTACCGGAATTCCGATATGAGCCAGAACGAGACCCTGTTCGCCCGCGCCCAGCGCGTCATTCCCGGCGGGGTGAACTCGCCGGTGCGCGCCTTCCGCGCGGTCGGCGGCACGCCGCGCTTCATCACTCGCGGCGAAGGCGCCCACATCGTGGACGCCGATGGCAGGCGTTACATCGACTACATCGGCTCCTGGGGTCCGATGATCCTGGGCCATGGCCATCCGGCGGTCGTCGAGGCGGTCCAGAAGGCCGTGCTGGAGGGCTTCTCCTTCGGCGCGCCGACCGAGCGCGAGGTCGAGCTGGCCGAGGAGATCCTGGCCCTGGTGCCCAGCTGCGAGCAGATCCGGCTGGTGAGCTCGGGCACCGAGGCGACGATGAGCGCCATCCGGCTGGCGCGCGGCGCGACGCAGCGCAGCAAGTTCATCAAGTTCGAGGGTTGCTACCACGGCCACACCGACGCGCTGCTGGTGAAGGCGGGCTCCGGCCTGGCGACCTTCGGCCATCCGACCTCGGCCGGCGTGCCCGAGGCCACGGCGCAGCACACCATCGTGCTGGAATACAACAACGTCGCGCAACTCGAGGAAGCGTTCGCGCTGCACGGCGCGGAGCTGGCCTGCGTGATCGTCGAGCCCATCGCCGGCAACATGAATTTCGTGCGCGCCAGCGTGCCCTTCATGACCCGGATGCGCGAGCTGTGCCGCCAGCACGGCGCCCTGCTGGTGCTGGACGAGGTGATGACCGGCTTCCGCGTCGGGCTGCGCAGCGCGCAGGGCGTCTATGCCGACCTGATCCCCGGCTTCGTGCCCGACATCAGCGTGTTCGGCAAGGTGATCGGCGGCGGCATGCCGCTGGCGGCCTTCGGCGCGAGCCGCGAGATCATGCGCCACCTGGCCCCGCTGGGCGGCGTGTACCAGGCGGGCACGCTGTCGGGCAACCCGGTGGCCACGGCCTGCGGCCTGGCGACGCTGCGCGAGATCAAGAAGCCCGGTTTCTTCGAAGCCCTGTCGACGCGCACGCGCCGGCTGGTGGACGGCCTGAAGGCGGTGGCGACCGAAAACGGCGTGCCCTTCAGCGCCGACAGCGAGGGCGGCATGTTCGGCTTCTTCCTGCTCGGGGAGCTGCCGCAGAACTACACGACCGTGATGACGACGGACAAGGAGCGCTTCAACCGCTTCTTCCACGCGATGCTGGACGCCGGCGTGTATCTGGCGCCGGCGCTGTACGAAGCCGGTTTCGTGTCCGCCGCGCACACCGACGCGGACATCGATGCGACGCTGGAGGCCGCCCGCCGCGCGCTGCGTTGAGGGGCGGCGATGCCCCGGTGAGGCCGGCGTGGCAATTCCCGGGCCTGGTTTGTCGCAATCTTTTCAATCTGCGACAGGCATTACGCTTGCTTACCGGTTGGTACAGCAGCTGAGAGACAGACATGCATATCCACATCCTGGGCATCTGCGGCACCTTCATGGGTGGCCTGGCGGCGCTCGCGCGCGAGGCGGGCCACACGGTGACCGGCTGCGACGCCAATGTCTATCCGCCGATGTCGACGCAGCTGGAAGCTCTGGGCATCGAGCTGATCCAGGGCTTCGGCGCGGAGCAACTGGCGCTCAAGCCGGACCTGTTCGTCATCGGCAACGTGGTGACGCGCTCCTCCGAGGGGCGCTTCCCGCTGATGGAGGCCATCCTCGATGCCGGGCTGCCTTACACCAGCGGCCCGCAGTGGCTGGCTGAGCATGTGCTGCAAGGCAAGCACGTGATGGCGGTGGCCGGGACGCACGGCAAGACCTCGACGACCTCGATGCTGACCTGGATCCTGGAATCCGCGGGCCTGGCGCCCGGCTTCCTGATCGGCGGCGTGCCGCAGAACTTTGGCGTGTCGGCGCGGCTGGGCGGCGGGAAATACTTCGTCATCGAGGCCGACGAATACGACACCGCCTTCTTCGACAAGCGCAGCAAGTTCGTCCACTACCGGCCGCGCACGGCGATCCTGAACAACCTCGAGCACGACCACGCGGACATCTTCCCGGACCTGGCCGCCATCGAGACCCAGTTCCACCACCTGGTGCGCACGGTGCCGCCGTCGGGCCGGCTGGTGGTGAACGCGCGCGAGGACGCGCTGCAGCGGGTGCTGTCGCGCGGCTGCTGGAGCGAGGTCCAGCGTTTCGGCGCGCGCAAGGAGGAACCCGGCGCGCTGCGCGCCCGCGGTGAACCGCAGTCCTTCGACGTGCTGCGCGGCAGCCTGAAGGTGGGCCACGTCACCTGGGAGCTGCTGGGCGAGCACAACCAGCTCAACGCGCTGGCGGCGATCGCCGCGGCGGAGCATGTCGGCGTCGATCCCGAGCGGGCCGCCGAGGCGCTGGGCGGTTTCAGGAACGTGCGGCGCCGGCTGGAGCTGCGCGGCGAAGCCGGTGGGGTGAAGGTCTACGACGACTTCGCGCACCATCCGACGGCGATCCACACCACCATCGACGGCCTGCGCCGGCGCATCGCACCGCAGGAACGCATCCTGGCGGTCTTCGAGCCGCGCTCCAACACGATGAAGCTGGGCACGATGAAGGCGCAGCTGCCCTGGGCACTGGAGGAAGCCGACCTGAGCTTCTGCAACCAGGACGGCCTGAGCTGGGACGCGCGCGAGGCGCTGGCGCCGCTGGGCGAGCAGGGCCTGGTGGGCGCGGACGTCGAGGAACTGGTGGCGATGGTCCGGCGCGCGGCGCGGCCCGGCGACCATGTGCTGTGCATGAGCAACGGCGGCTTCGGGGGTATCCACGAAAAGCTGCTGGACGCGCTGAAGTAAACCGGCGATCCTGCGCCGCGCGCGGCGACGCGCGCCCTGGCGAGCGATCGACAACGGTTCGATCCGCCGCCGATCCTGGGGTCCGGAACGGCCCCCGATCGACTGATAGTCCCGATTGACCTCATTCACGCGAGGAGCGACGACACGATGAGTGGTCCTGGCAAGCTGGTGCCCGCGCTGCAGAACCGATCCTTCCTGTGCCTGCTGGCGCTGGTGACGGTGGCGTTCGGCTGGATCCTGTGGCCGATGCTGAGCGCGCTGCTGTGGGGGGTGGCGCTGGCCATCGTGTTCCAGCCGCTCTATCGCAAGTTGCTGCGCAAGACGCGCCGGCCGGGGCTGTCCTCGGGGCTGACCATCCTGGTGATCCTGCTGCTGGTGGTGCTGCCGCTGACCTACGTGATGGGCGCGCTGGTGCGCGAGGCGGCGGTGGTCTTCGAGATGGTCAAGTCGGGCCAGTTCAACTTCAACACCTACGTGGCGCAGGTCTACGCGGCGTTGCCGTCGTGGCTGCTGGACGTGCTGGAGCGGCTGGGGCTCCACGACCTGGCCAACCTGCAGGAGAAGCTGGGCAGCGCGCTGAACCAGGGCAGCCAGTTCATGGCGACCAAGGCGCTGGGTTTCGGCCAGGACACCTTCGACTTCCTGGTGAGCTTCTTCGTGATGCTCTACCTGCTCTATTTCCTGCTGCGCGACGGCGAGCAGCTATCGGCGCGCATCCGCGACGCGCTGCCGCTGCAGGACTCCTACAAGCGCCAGCTGGGCGAGAAGTTCCGGACGGTGATCCGCGCGACGGTCAAGGGCAACATCGCGGTCGCGGCGCTGCAGGGCGCGCTGGGCGGTTTCGCGTTCTGGGCGCTGGGCATCCACGCGCCGGTGCTGTGGGCGGTGCTGATGGCCTTCCTGTCGCTGCTGCCGGCGGTGGGGGCGGCGCTGGTGTGGGCGCCGGTGGCGATTTATTTGCTGGCGACCGGCCACATCGCGTCGGGGGTCGGCCTGCTGCTGTTCGGCACCATCGTGATCGGCCTGGTGGACAACCTGCTGCGGCCGCTGCTGGTGGGCAAGGACACGAAGATGCCGGACTACGTCGTGCTGCTGTCGACGCTGGGCGGCATGGCGGTGTTCGGCATCAACGGCTTCGTCATCGGCCCGCTGATCGCGGCGATGTTCATCGCGGTCTGGGACATCGTCGCGGCGGAGCGGCGGTATCCGGTCGGTGATCAGCACTGAGCACGGGGCGCCCCGCACACGCATCAGCGCGGCGAGCCCAGACAAGTCTGGCCTGCGCCCACGAGCGCTGCAGCGCATCGCCATGAAAAAGGCCGGCTTTCGCCGGCCTTCGCGCTGATGGACAGGCGCAGTCGATGGACCGCGCCGGCGCTCAGGTGCGCACCATCGTCGCCTTCAGCACCGTGCTGAGGAAGTCCAGGCTCTCGGCCAGGTGGGCGCGGGTCTCGAGCGAGCCCTTGCCCTGCGCCGCGCGCAGCTCGCTCTGCAGCTGCACCGCGTGCAGGCGCAGCACCGCGTAGGCATCGGCGAACTGGCCCGAGGCCGCGCCGCTCTTCGTCAGGTTGGCCTGGATGCGGCGCAGGTACTCGCGCTGCAGGTTGCGGCGCAGCGGGTCGATGTCGCCGCCGGTCTTGAGCTCGCTCCAGATCGAGGACTGCAACGTGCCGTAGACCTCGCCGATCGAGATCAGCCCCTTGCGCTGCGACACCGGCACGTAGGCCGGCAGCTCCATCAGGCGGATCGCCGTCTGCGCCTGCAGCAGGCGGTCCAGCGAACCCAGCTGCACCCGCGCCACCGCCGCCGGGATGTTGACGAAGCCCGCCCGGTTGAACTCGACGTAGTCGGTCGTGATCGAGGTCAGGAACTCCGGCTTGAAGCGGAAGCTGTCGGCGCTGAAGATGCCCTGCGCCAGGAAGCGCAGCGCCTCGCGCTGCTTGGCCGGATCGACCGGACGCATCGCCGCGACCGAAGCCCCCGGCACGTCGCGGTGCGTGTACATGCCGCCGACGTACTTGCCCACCAGGTCGGACGCGCGCGCCAGCTGGCTGAAGCCGTTGGCCAGCTGACGGCGCTGGCGCAGCGGATCATCGGTCGCCTCGGGCGCGCGGTTCTGCACCCGGGCCCACAGCTCCTGGGTCAGCTTCAGCCGCTTGCGGAAGTAGGCCATCGGATCGTCGCCGAGATCGAAGCGGTTGATCGTCGGATCCATGCCGTCGAACGGGCCGAAGCCGCCGGCATCGGTGTCGTCCGCGTAGGCGTGGCCAGGCTGCGTGTTCTGCGAGGCGATGCGCTTGAGCTCGCTCTCCTCCTGCTCCTTGGGCACCTGCTTGTAGGCGTACTCGATCGCCCAGTAGTCGTAGGCGCCCAGCGTCGTGTTGTTGTACGTGGTGGGCGCCTCGCCCTGCAGCGGGATGTTGTAGGCGTTGTAGTCCATGACCGAGGCCGACAGCCCGTGCGCATCGGTCCAGGCCTTGTCCTTGAGCTGCGCCTGCGTCACCTGCGTCGAGGCCTTGAAGTTGTGCTTCAGGCCGAGCGTATGCCCCACCTCATGCATGATCACGTCCTTGATCCGCGCCTGGATGAAGGCGTCGGCCTCGGGGCTGTCGGGCGCGATGTCGCCGCGCGCTTCCAGCACGTCCAGCGCGAAGTCCATCTCGGCCGCGGCGTCGTGCGCGTAGGTGCAGTAGGTCGCGTTGCGGCCCTCGCGCCAGCCGTGGTTCAGCGCGGCCAGCGCCTGGGCTTCCTCGGCCAGCGTCGACACCGGGGCACCGGCCAGGCCGCGCGGCGCGTCCTCGCTGATGAAGGCCCGGCCGCCGCGGGCGAAGACGTCGCTCATGCCGATGTCGGCGTCCAGGATCTCGCCGGTGCGCGGATCGACATGGCTCGGCCCGATGGCGAAGCCCACGTCCGAGCCGACGAACCAGCGGATCGACGCATGCGAGGCGTCCATGTTGTCCCAGTCCGCGTCATCGGGCTGCTGCTTGGCCACGACCGCGTCCTTGAAGCCGATCTTCTCGAAGGCCTTGTTCCATTCCAGGATGCCGGCCTCGACCGCCGCGCGGTACTTCGGCGGGATGTTCTTGTCCATCCAGTAGGTGATCGGCTCCACCGGCTCGGACAGCGCGGCCGCCGGGTCCTTCTTCTCCAGGCGCCAGCGGTTGATGTAGTGCACGCGCGGGTTGGCCTTGAGGTCGTCGCTCAGGTCGGTGAAGGTCTCGGTGAAGTGACCCAGCCGGCCGTCGGCGCGACGCGGCGACATCTTCTCCTCCGGCAGCGCGCGGAAGTTGTAGACGAAGCCCATGAACATCGAGCGCGGATCCGGCGTCGCCTGCGGCGGCGTCGGCACCGGCACCGGCGGGGCCACCAGCGGCGGCGCCGGGATGCGTGGCGTGAAGTAGTGGACCTTGGCGTTCAGCGTCGTCAGCTTCTCGTCGGCGCGGGTCAGCTCGAAGTAGGAGTTGCCGCGATCGACGTTGTAGGGCAGCCGGTAGGCCATCTCCAGCCGGGTGGACATGCCGGGGATGTCGCTCAGCAACAGGCCGGCGTCGACCAGGAAGGCCTTGCGCTCCGGATGATCCGCGCTGGCGACCGGCCCCGCGGCCAGCAGGCTGGGCGAGAACGCCTCCTCGCCGGCGCGCTTGCCGCCGCCTTCGGCGCGGAACTCGGTGTTCAGCGCCACCAGCTGGATCGTGTTCCCGATGCGGCGCCACTCGGCCATGATCTCCGGGCCCATCTGGCTGGCGTAGAAGCCGCGCTCGCCGATCGAGCTGGAGATGTTGATGGTGAACAGGAAGGGCTTGTTCAGCATCGCGCGCGGGATCTCGAGCCAGACCTTCTCGTCCTTGCGCAGGATCGGGAACAGGCCATCGTCGCGCTTGGCGTCGCGGCTGACCTCGGCGAAGGGCTTGGGCGCGGTGGGATCGGCGGCGGGACGCGGTGCCGTCATCGGCGAGGTGGCGCCGGGCTGGCCGGGCGCACCCGAGGCGGCGCCCGCCGGCGCGGACGCGGCCTGGGCGGCCGGCGCGGCGGAGGACGAGGAGGAGCCGGTCGTGCCGGTCGTGGCGCAAGCGGTCAGCAGCAGCGCCGCGGCCGCGATGGCCGTCAGCTGGATCGTGTCCCTGTGGATCATGGATCTGTGTGGTCGGGGGTCCGTCCGGGGTCGGCCGGCCGGGCCCTGTTGAGAGAAATTCGGGCGCTGCGGTCTTCTGGCCGCAGTCGCCCCGACGGAACGGGCAATGTGCCGGGGCCGGAGCCCCTGCGTCAATGCGCACTAACGAGCGCGCGGCCCTCGCCGGCCGCGACGGTGGCGATGATCGCCCAGCCATCCCCCCGTGCCGGAAGTGACCCGCCCACCCGACGGAGAGGGACACCCCTACACTGCCCGCCCATGACCCTCCCCTCCCCTCCGCCGGAGGCCCCCGCGCCGGCGCGCCGCACCCACCTGCTCTACCTGCACGGCTTCCGCTCGTCGCCGCGCTCGGCGAAGGCGCGCCGCATGGCCGAGTGGACCGCCGCCCATCGACCGGACCTGGTGTTCGCCTGCCCGCAACTGCCGCCCTCGCCGCGCGACGCGATGGCGCTGGTGGACGCGCTGGTCCGCGACTGGCCGCGCGACACGATGGCGGTGATGGGCAGCTCGCTGGGCGGCTTCTACGCGACCTGGGTGGCGCAACGCACCGGCGCCCGCACGGCGCTGCTGAACCCGGCGGTGGACCCGGCCCGCGATCTCGCCAACCACATCGGCGAGCAGACCTGCTGGCAGGACCCGGACGAGCATTTCTTCTTCCGCCGCGAGTTCGTCGATGAACTGCGCGAACTCGACGCCGGCGCGCTGGCGCATCCGGAGCGCCTGATGGCGGTGATCGCCAAGGGCGACGAGGTGCTCGACTGGCGCGAGATGCACGCGCGCTACCAGGGCTGCCGGATCAAGCTGCTGGAGGGCAGCGACCACGGCCTGGCCGACTTCGACGACCACCTCGACGAACTGGCCGAGTTCCTCGGCCTCTGAAGGGCCGCGCCGTCGGCCCACCGACTTCCGCCTACTTCCGCCTTCCGGTCGCCTTCAACAGCAGCACAGTCACGAGCCCCGTCAGCACGACGATCAGCCCGACCACGACCCAGAAGCCGTGCTTGTGCTCCAGCAGCGGCAACCCGCCGACGTTCATGCCGAACAGGCCGCTGATCAGGTTGATCGGCAAGGCCAGCACGGTGACCATCGTCAGCACGTACAGCGTCTGGTTGTTCTCCTGCGCGACCCGCGCCGAGGTCTCGTCCTGCACCGCGCGGATGCGCTCCTGCAGCGCCTGGATGTCGCGCAGCACCAGCGCGAATTCCTCGCTCGCCTGCTGCAGCTGCTGCTTGTCCTTCTCGGCGACCCAGTCCGGCGGGTTGGACAGCATCCGCAGCAGCGCGCTCGGCTCCGGCGCGAGCAGCCGCTGCAGCCGCACCATCAGCCGGCGCAGCGCCGCCACTTCGGATTCATGGCCCGCATGCCGGCCGGCGAGCAGCGCATCCTCGATGTCGTCGACCCGCTCGGTGGCCTGGCGCACGATGCGCTGCAGTTCGTCGGCCTGGTCGCGCAGCAGGTGGTCGAGCAGCGCCACGCTCGACCGCGGTCGGTCGCCGCGCTTGATCGCCATGCGCAGCCGGTCCACCGAGCGCAGCGGCGCGCGGCGCACGCTCAGCACCAGGTGCTCGCTGGCTTGCATCCACAGCGTCGACACATCGCCCACGTCGAAGGCGAAATCGAAGGTCACGTCGTTGAGCACCGCGAACAGGTGCTCGCCGACGCGCTCGATGCGCGACGAGCGCGAGCCCTGCTGCTGGGCCTCGTCGAAGCTCTCGGCCAGCGCCGCGTTGCGGCGCAGCCAGGGCAGCGCGCCCGCATGCGCGAGGTTCAGGTGCAGCCACAGGAAGCCGCCCTCGGGCTGCGCCAGCCGGGCCTGCGCCTGGGCCAGCGTGGGTAGCGCCTCGGTGGGGCGCTCGGGATGGATCCAGAAGCCGCAGATCAGCCCGTGTTCATCGCCGCCATACGGGGCCGCCAGTCCCAGCGGGGACGGCATCGTCTCATTCATCGCCATCGGTGGATGGTAGACGCGCGATCGCCTCGCCCATGCGGATCCGCTGGCCCGGCTGCAAGCTGGGCGACAGCTTCACGCCCAGCGGGAGGAACACGAGGATGGTCGAGCCCTGCTCGAACCAGCCCATCTCCTCGCCGCGGGCGTGATCGTGGCCGAGCTCGAAGCGGTGCGGGCCCGGATGGTCCGGCCGCAGCGTCAGGTCCAGCGCATGCAGGCGCAGGCTGGCCACGAGGATGGCCGCCACCGGCACCAGGGCGATCGGCGTGCCGTCCGGCAGCGTGCACTCGATGGCCGCACGCACGTTGCGGCAGAACAGCCGCTCGACGCGCTTGAGCGCGATCGGGTTGACGTTCCAGGTGTCGCCGGCGATGTGGGTGACGCGATGGATGCGCAGGTCGGCCGGCGCATGGAAGCGGTGGTACATCGCCGAGGTCAGCCGCAGCGTCAGGTAGGTGCCATTGAGGTAGGGTGCGGCCCGGGTGGCGTCGCCGAACAGCTCGGCGATGCGGTAGTCCATGCCCTTGGCCTGCAGCGCCATGCCGCGCTCGACCGGCCCGTGCGCGCCGACGATCGCGTCGCAAGGGCTGACGATCGAGCCCGGCGCCGGATCGATCAGCCGGCGCCCCGGCTCGAGCCGCCGCGTGAAGACCTCGCGCAGCGAGCGGTAGCCGCGCGCGGGCGCTTGCGCCTCGCTCAGGTCCAGGTCGGTGAACAGCCGCCACACCGCGACGCTCAGGCGCGTCAGCGCCGGCGACTCGATCCGGCTGTACCAGCCCATGAAGCGCGTCAGCGCCAGGCGCGGCACGCGGTTGGTCAGGAGGAAATTGAGGTCTTCCTGCTGGGTCAGACGGTCGATCCAGCGCGCCGATTTCATGGACATGTCAATTCCGTCGGATACATATCTCCGCAATTTGCCAATGCTGTGTGACAGCAGAACGAGGCTCCGGAGGTCCATGCCCATGTCCACGACGTTCTTCACCTTCGACCTGCTGCCGGTCGCCGCCGCCGCGGCCGGGCTCGTGGCCCTGTACTACGCGCCGACCGGCTGGCGCCGGCTGCAGCTCTCGCGGGCGAAGCACCCGTCGCTGGCGGGCCATTCGCGGATGGCCGTGCGGCTGGCGCGGCTGATGCCGACGCGGCGCTTCGACGACCAGCGCTTCTTCAACGCCGACGACGCGCCGGACGCCATCGTCGCGACGCGACGCGCCAGCTTCACGGCGCTGTCGCGCACGCTCAAGACCCGCCATGCGCGCAGCATCGCCGCGACGCAGGCGATGAAGCCGTCGCTGCCGGACCTCCAGTTCACCAGCAACTACCGCGTGCCGCCGCCGTTCAGCCCGCTGGTGCAGCGCGAGCTGCCGCTCGGGCCGGTGATGGTCTCGAGCGACGGCCACTGGCTCACCGACCTCGACGGCGAACGCTTCATCGACCTGGCCGGCAGCTACGGCGTCAACCTCTTCGGCTACGCGTTCTACCAGCGCTGCATCGCGGAAGGCGCGCGGCGGGTAGAGGCGCTCGGCCCGGTGCTGGGCGTCTACCACCCGCTGGTCGAGGACAACGTGCGGCGCATCCTCGCGCATGCGCGCATGGACCAGCTGTCCTTCCACATGTCGGGCACCGAGGCCGTGATGCAGGCGGTGCGGCTGGCCCGTTATCACACGGGGAAGACGCACCTGGTGCGCTTCTGCGGCGCGTACCACGGCTGGTGGGACGAAGCCCAGCCCGGCCCCGGCAATCCGCTGCCGGCCGAGCGCACCTACACGCTGCGCGACATGCACGCACGCAGCCTGCAGGTGCTGCGCACCCGGCGCGACATCGCCTGCGTGCTGGTGAATCCGCTGCAGGCGCTGCATCCGAACAAGCCGGCGCCGGGCGACGGCTCGCTGGTCGACAGCTCCCGCCGCGCGTCCTACGACAAGGCCGCCTACACCGCCTGGCTGCGCGAGCTGCGCGAGGTCTGCACCGAGCGCGGCATCGCGCTGATCTTCGACGAGGTGTTCATGGGCTTCCGCCTCGGCGCGGGCGGCGCGCAGAGCTACTTCGGTGTGCAGGCCGACCTGGTCACCTACGGCAAGACGCTGGGCGGCGGGCTGCCGGTGGGCGTGGTCTGCGGCCGCGCGGCGTGGATGAAGCGCTACCGCGACGAGCGCCCGGCCGACATCTGCTTCGCCCGCGGCACCTTCAACACGCATCCGCATGTGATGGGCGCGATGTCGGTGTTCCTGGACGCGCTCGAGGACCCCGAGCGCCTGCGCCAGATCGACGCGCAGGAGACGCAGCAGGACGCGCGGCGCGAGCGGCTCAACGCGGCGCTCGAGGCCGAGGGGCTGCCGCTGCGCGCGGCCAACATGTCCTCGGTCTGGACGCTCTATTACACCGAGCCCTCGCGCTACAACTGGATGCTGCAGTACTTCCTGCGCGAGCAGGGCCTGGCGCTGAGCTGGGTGGGCACGGGGCGGATGATCTTCAGCCTGGACTTCAGCGACGCGGACTTCGACGAGGTCCAGCGCCGCATCCTGGCCGCGGCCCGCGCGATGCGCGACGGCGGCTGGTGGAGCAGCCCGGCGCTGCCGAGCAACCGGGCGATCAAGCGGCGCCTGCTGATGGAGACGCTGGGGCTGCGCGGCTGAGCTTCGTCGGCGCGGGGGAGGCCCGCGCGCACCACGCTCAGCGGGACGCCGCCGCCGCGGGGGAACGCAGGGCCATGCCCGGTGGCGACGGATGACCGCGCTCGCGCGCTTCCCGGACGACCGCCTCGATCGCCTCGGCCACCACCTCGGGCTTGTCGCGCTGGATGTAATGCCCGGACCCCGCCACCGGCTGGATCTCCTTGCCGCCGACCAGCGGCAGCCAGTTCGGCTCCAGGCCATGCACCATGGACTCGAACCCGCTGGCCACTTCCATCGGCGAATACACCGTGCGCGTCAGCACCCGCACCGGCACGTCCGGCCGCGGCTTCTGCCACAGCGTGTCGATGCAGTCCTGCTGCTGCAGGAATTCGGCCTGCATCATCCCGCGGAACACCCGCCGGCTCATGCTGTCCAGCATGTTGGCCATCACCGGCACCTCCACCTGCATCTTGCGCAGGTGCAGCGGATGGGTCGCGTCGACCAGCACGATGCCGGCGACCTCGTCCGGATACAGCCGCGAGAACGCGTACTGGTAGAGCCCGCCGATCGAATGCCCCACCAGCACGTAGGGCGGCTTGATGCCGGCGCTCTGGAGCAGGCCATGCAGTTCGGTCGCGATGCCGCAGGGGTTGCGCGGCGTCGGCGGCGTGGCGGTGCTGTCGCCGTAGCCGGGGCGGTCGTAGGCGAAGACGCTGTAGTCGGCGCGCAGGGCGTTCAGCACCGCCGCCCAGGGATCGCGGCCATCGCCCAGTCCCGATTGCAGGACCACCGTGGGCTCGCCATGGCCGACATGGGTGAACACGATCGGTCCCCCGGTGACGCGCTGGTTGCCGGTGTTGGGCATCGGGCTGGCGCAGCCGGCCAGCACGGCGGCGACCGTGACGACCCACGCCAATGACTTCGGCGCCCGAAGGCGCCGTTCAACTGCGGACATGCGGAACACTCCATCTGGCCGGCGGCCGCCTGTCCCCGCGTCGATCGCGATCCCATCGCCCGGGATCGCGTCGCGCCATCCCGTCGGATCAGGCCGTCTGCTCGCCGTTGCCGGCATTGTGCCCATCGGCGCGCGGCCACAGTGCGGGATCGAGCCGCTCTCCGCGCAGCAATTGCAACGGGGCGCGGTGGTAGAGCTGGATGTCGTGGAAGGGGTCGGTGATGATCTTCGTCGCCCAGGCCAGACCGGTGCGCAGGTCGCGGATCACCGCCAGCTGCAGCACGCGGAACACCAGGCCACCCACGCCCAGCCAGAACCAGAGCAGGCCCAGCTGGTGCAGGTAGTCGCCGAAGCCGGTGGCCGGCTCGAACAGGCCGAACAGCCCCGGCTGCAGCCACAGCGCGACCGGCGACAGCGCCCACAGCCCCATCAGCACGACCTTGCGGCGCAGGTTGTAGCCGACCTTGATCTCTTCCTTGTGCTCGTGCGTCGCCTGGTTCACGTGGTCGTAGCCCTTGGGCTCGAAGAAGAAGTGACCGGCCTGCCGGCTGGTCATCGAGACGCCCCAGGCCAGCAGCGCCGACCAGGCCGGATCGACCAGCAGCAGCCCGTAGGCGACCACGAAGCAGCAGGCGCTGAGCAGATGCAGCGACTGGTTGATGCGGCAGTGGTGGTAGTAGCGGTGGTCGTCCCAGCGCTGTTCATTCAGAAGTGCCAGAAAGTCCTTCATGCGGGCCTCGTCCGTGAGATGACCATGAGATGAGCCGTGGAGCGTGCCGTCACTCGATGGCAGTGCCGTGATGGCACGATGGCGCGTCGATGACGGACGCGTGGCGACTGTGTCCATCGGGCGTGTCAGGCGCGTGACGATCGGCGCCGTCACAGAACTGTTGCGTTGGCCGCCCATCATCCGCGCCATGACGACCCCGCCGATCGAACTCGAAGTCGACGAGTTGCCCACGCGCCAGCGGCATTTCCGCGTCGCGGTGGTGACGGAGACCTATCCCCCCGAGGTCAACGGCGTGGCGCGCAGCATCGCGTGCGTCGTCGGCGGACTGCAGGCGCGCGATCACGCGGTGCAGCTGCTGCGGCCGCGTCAGGCGCCAGCCGGCGCGCCCGCGGCCGGCGAGCCGCCCGTCGACGAGATCCTGATGCGCGGCCTGGCGGTGCCGCGCTACCCGCACCTGCGCATGGGCGTGGTGTCCAAGCGCACCCTGGTCAACCTCTGGGCCAGCAAGCGGCCCGACGTCGTCCACATCGCCACCGAAGGCCCGATGGGCTGGTCCGCGCTGCAGGCCGCCCGCCATCTCAAACTGCCGGTGGTGTCGGAGTTCCGCACCAACTTCCATGCCTATGCCCAGCATTACGGCATCGGCTGGCTGCGGCGGCCGCTGCTGGCCTATCTCCGCAAGTTCCACAACCGCTGCCACGCGACGATGGTGCCGAACGCGGCGCTCGCGGGCGAGCTGATGGCCCAGGGATTCCGGCACGTGAGCGTCATCGCCCGCGGCGTCGACACCCAGCTCTTCCATCCCTCGCGCCGCAGCGAAGGGCTGCGGGAGCACTGGGGCGCAGCGCCCGGCGACCCCGTCCTCCTCCACGTGGGCCGGCTGGCTGCCGAGAAGAACCTCCAGCTCCTGGTCGACCTCTGGCCCACCATCCGCCAGCGCCATCCGCGCGCCCGGCTCGTGCTCGTCGGCGATGGGCCCGCGCGCGCCGACTTCGAGCACGCGCTGCCACCCTCCTCCAACGTCGTATTCGCCGGCATGCAGCATGGGGAACGGCTCGCCGCCTGCTACGCCAGCGGCGACCTCTTCGCCTTCCCCAGCATCACCGAAACCTACGGCAACGTCACGCCCGAAGCACTCGCCAGCGGCTTGCCAGTGATGGCCTACCAGTACGCCGCAGCTGCCCTGCTCGTGCGCGACGGCGTGAATGGCGGACTCGCGCCGTTCAATGAACCAGCGGCGTTTCAGGCTCGGACGCTGGCACTGCTCGAGGACCTGCCTCGCCTGCGTGCAATGCGCATCGCCGCGCGAGCGAGCGCGGAATCCCTCGACTGGGAAGGCATCGTGCAAGGGATCGAACAGGTCTACGCCTCCGCCATCGACGGCACCTCGGTCGCGCTGCGGGCGGGGTCCCAGCTGTCAGGGATCGAGGCACGGGCACATTGACGGCAGCGGACAAGCGCAGGTGAAGGAAGCCCGGGGCCGGCAGCGGCGCCCGCTTTGGGCACTCAACTCCCGCCGCTCACCTTCGGCTCGCTTTGGTCAGACAGAACGTGCCTGGTCAGTTTTGGAAGCGGGCGCCGCTGCCGGCCCCGGGCTCCCTTCACCTCACACCAGAGAGCGGTTCGAAGAGGTCGGCGCCACACCATCACGGACGCGACGGCGGATCATCAGGATCAGCACGCAGGCGAAGACGAAAGCGCCCAGCGCGCTCATCAACCAGATCAGCGGAACACCCATCGCCTGCAGCGCGGTGTAGCAACCCAGCATCAGCAGGATGCTCAGGTTCTCGTTGAAGCCCTGCACCGCAATCGAACGGCCAGCGCTCAGGATCTGCACGCCACGGTGCTGCAGCAAGGCGTTCATCGGGACCACCATCGCACCGCCCACCGCACCCACCAGCACCATCGCCGGCAGCGCCCAACCCAGCGACGTCACCCAGGGCGTGCCCAGCATCAAACCACCCAGCATCAGACCCAGCGGCATCACCCGCAGCGAGTGGTGCAACGCAATCCATCGGCCCGCCAGGCCCGCACCCACCACAACCCCAATCGCCACCGTGGCCTGCAGGTACGCCCCCTGGTTCAAACGCAGACCCAGCACGTCCTGCGCCCATTGCAGGACCGCCAGTTGCAAGGTCGCACCCGCACCCCAGAACAGCGTCGTCATCGACAGCGACAAGCGACCACCCAGTCGGTCGCGCCACAGGGCTCGGTTGGAGATCCGGAAATCACGCACGATGTCCAGCGCGCGACGAGGCGGCCGGGGATAGACGATGCCGCTCTCGGGCACGCGCAGCTGCAGGAGCGCCGCCAGCGCATAGACGCCCAGCAGCGCGTACAACGACGCGATCAGCGGACGCGTCACGCCCCATCCACCCATCGCCGCCATCCACCACGGACTGACCAGCAGACCGCCGACCAGCGTGCCCAGCAGCACCGAACACACCACCGACACCTCGATCCACCCGTTGGCCGCCACCAGGCGCGTCGGCGGAACGATCTCCGTGATGAGGCCGTACTTGGCCGGCGCATAGCAGGCCGCGGCCGTGCCGACGATGCCGAATGCCAGCAGCGGATCCAGGCCCAGCGCCATCGCGCCGACCCCCAGCGCCTTCAGCCCGTTCATCCAGCTCATCAGCGCCACCTTGGGCCAGGCATCGGCGATCAATCCCACCACTGGCGCCAGCCCGACGTAGGCGAGCGTGAAGCACAGCTTCAGCAGCGGCGCCCACCAGGCCGGCTGTCCCATCTCGCGCAGCAGCGCGATGCCGACGATGAGGAGCGCGTTGTCGGCGAGCGCGGAAAGGAACTGCGCGGCAATGAGGGTGTGGAATCGCGGGGGCATGTGGGGTGGCCAGTGCGCGGCGAGTATGCGAAGGCGCCGTGACCGACCGTTGACACGCGATTGACATCGCCGCGACAGCCCGCGGACAGCCCCCCGCGGCGCGTCCGCATCCGCCGGGTCGCCACCGGGAACGAATTGACACGCCCGCCGCGCGGACCCGTCCGGCACCCCCTCCACGATCAGCGACAATCCCGCCGCTATGTTTGCCCTGTTCGAAGACGCCGGAAAATTCCTCGCCGGCCGCATCCTGTCCGAAGCCGAATCCTCGATGCAGATCGAGCTCGATTCGGGCAAGCGCGTCAAAGTGAAGACCGCCCATGTGCTGCTCAAGTTCGACAAGCCCGCGCCGGCCGAGCTGATCGCGGAGGGCCAGCGCCTGGCCGCCGAGATCGACCTCGACCTGGCCTGGGAGTTCGCGCCCGAGGGTGAATTCGGCTTCGCCGACCTGGCCCGCGACTACTTCGACGAGAAAGCGACGCTCGGCCAGCAGACCGGCGCGCTGTTCCGCCTGTTCGAGGCGCCGCACTATTTCCGCCGGATGGGCAAGGGCCTGTTCAAGAAGGCGCCGGCCGAGATCGTCAAGGCCGCGTTGCTGGGCATCGAACGCAAGAAGCAGGTCGCAGCGCAGATCGAGCAGTGGGCCGACGAGCTCGCCGCGGGCCAGTGCCCGGCGCCGGTCGGCGACCAGATCTACAAGATCCTCTTCCGCCCCGACAAGAACGGCCCGGAGTACAAGGCCGTCGTCGAGGCCGCCAGGCGCAGCCACAAGGCGCCGCTGGACCTGCTCAAGGACGCCGGCGCGATCGCCAGCCCCTACCAGTTCCACTGGAAGCGCTTCCTCTTCGAGCACTTCCCCAAGGGCACCGGCTTCCCCGCGCTGTCCGCGCCGCAGATCAAGGACGAGCTGCCGCTGGCCGGCGTGCGCGCGTTCTCGATCGACGATTCCGCCACCACCGAGATCGACGACGCGCTGTCCGTCCAGGGCCTGGGCACCGGCACGGTGGTCTTCGGCGTGCACATCGCCGCGCCGGGCTTGGCGATCCAGCCGGATTCGCCGGTGGACAAGGTCGCCCGCGAGCGTTTCTCCACCGTCTACATGCCGGGCTGGAAACTGACCATGCTGCCCGACGACGTGGTCCAGGCCTACACGCTGATCGAAGGCCGCGACTGCCCCGCCGTCAGCATCTACCTGACGATGGACGAGGCGACGCTGGAGATCACCGCCCGCGAGACCCGGCTCGAGCGCGTGCCCATCGCCGCCAACCTGCGCCACGACAAGCTGGACCACGTCATCACCGACGCCACGCTGACCGGCGCGGCGCCGGCCGACTACGACTTCGCGCCGGAACTGGCCTTCGCCTACCGCCTGGCCAAGGACCTCAAGGCCAAGCGCGAGGTGGTGCGCGGCAAGCCCGAGACCTTCAACCGGCCGGACTACAACTTCCGCCTGGAGGGCAACGGCGAGCACGAGCCGGTGGGCGCCGAGCAGGTCAGCATCTCGGTGCGCCAGCGCGGCACCGCGCTGGACCTGATCGTGGCCGAGGCCATGATCCTGGCCAACTCCAGCTGGGGCGGCATCCTCGCCGACTGCGGCGTGCCCGGCATCTACCGCAGCCAGGCCAGCCTGGCGCCGGGCATGAAGGTCCGCATGGGCACCAAGCCCGCGCCCCACGCCGGCATGGGGGTGGCGCAGTACACCTGGGCGACGTCGCCGCTGCGCCGTTATGTCGACCTCGTGAACCAGTGGCAGATCATCGCCTGCGCCCGCCACGGCAAGACCGCCGCGCTGGCGGCGCCGTTCAAGCCCAAGGACGCGGCGCTGTTCTCGATCATCTCGGGCTTCGACGCCGCCTACAGCGCCTACAACGGCTTCCAGTCCGGCATCGAGCGCTACTGGACGCTGCGCTACCTGCAGCAGCAGGGCATCACCGAGCTGACCGCCGCGGTGCTGAAGGACGGCCTGGTCCGCGCCGACGAGCTGCCGCTGGTGTTCCGCGCGCTGGGCTGCGAATCGCTGCCGCGCAACAGCCACGTCAAGGTCCGCATCACCGGCCTGGATGAGCTGACGCTGGAGGTGCACGCCAACCTGGTCGAGCGCCTGGATGCCGAGGCCGCCCCGTCCGTCGACGCGGAAGCCGAGGAGGACGAAGAGCCCAGCGGCGTGCTGACGCTGGCGATCGACGTCAACGACGAAGGCGCGGATGGCACCGACACGACCAAGGACACGGACGGCGCGGCGACGCCCGCCCCCGCCGCCTCCTGATCCGCTTCCGCATGTTCACGATGCCCAAGCTCAGCCTCCTGCAGTACGCGCTGATCGTCTCGGCCGGGGTGCACCTGGGCCTGGGGACGCTCAAGTTCGTCGCGCCCGACCAGTTCGACCGCCTGTTCCAGGACACGCCACTGGAGGTGGTGCTGGTCAACGCCCGCGGCCAGGAAGCGCCGGTCAAGGCGCAGGCGCTGGCGCAGGCCAACCTGGCCGGCGGCGGCGAGATGGCGGCGGACGTGCGCGCCACGTCGCCGCTGCCGCCCGCGCCCAAGGCCGAGACCGGCGACAGCACCGAGGTGCAGCACAGCCAGATCCAGCAGCTGCAGACGACGCAGGAACAGCTGCTCACCCGGGTGCGACGCGAGCTCGCGCTGCTGCCGCCGCCCGACCCGCAGCGCGACAAGGGCACGCCCGAGGCGCGCGAGCAGGCCGAGCGCCGCCGCCAGCTGGTGCACCTGCTCGCCGAGATCGAGAAGCGCGTCAACGAGGAGAACGCGCGGCCGAAGAAGCGCTACGTCAGCCCGGCCACGCGCGAGGTCGTCTACGCCCAGTACTACGACCAGCTGCGCCGCCGCATCGAGAGCCGCGGCACCCGCGACTTCCCGACCTACCAGGGCCGCAAGCTCTACGGCGAGCTGACGATGAACATCCACGTGGACGCCCGCGGCCGCGTGGTGGAGACCGACATCGTGCGGAGCTCCGGCAACGCGGTGCTGGACCGACGCGCGGTGGCCATCGTCCGGGCCAGTGCGCCGTTCGGCAACTTCACGACGCAGATGCGCCAAGGCGCGGAACTGCTGGTGATCACCTCGCGCTTCCGCTTCACCCGCGACGAGAACCTGGAAACCACCCTCAGCGGGCAGCCGTCCTGACGGCGCCCGCCGCGGCCGGATCGCGTGGCCGCGCCCCTCTTATATAGACGTCATGAGCGCTGATCCGACTTCCGCCGCCGCGACCGCCACGACTGCCACCACCGCCGGGCCGGACCGGTACGCCGTCGCTGGCAACCCGGTGGCGCACAGCCGTTCGCCGGAGATCCACGCCGCCTTCGCCGCGCAGACCGGGCAGTCGCTGGTCTACGAGCGCCTGCTCTGCCCGCTCGATGGATTCGAGGCCGCGATCCGCGACTTCGTCGCCGGCGGCGCGCGCGGCTGCAACGTGACGGTGCCCTTCAAGTTCGACGCCTTCCGGCTCGCGGCCCGCCGCACGCCGCGCGCCGCGCTCGCCGGCGCGGTCAACACGCTGCGCTTCGACACCGAGGGCGGCTGGCTCGGCGACAACACGGACGGCGCCGGCCTGGTGGCCGACATCGAGCGCAACGCCGCGCGCCCGCTGCGCGGCCAGCGCGTGCTGCTGATCGGCGCTGGCGGAGCTTCCGCCGGCGTGCTCGGCAGCCTGATCGGCGGCCGGCCCGCGGAGATCCGCATCGTCAACCGCAGCGCCGACAAGGCGCTGGCGCTCGCGGCCAACCACCGCGCCTGGGCCGACGACCACGGCGTGCGCCTGAGCGCGGGCGGGCTCGACGCCCCCGCGCCGGACGGCCGGCACGACGTGCTGATCAACGGCACCAGCGCCTCGCTCAGCGGGGCGGGCCTGCCCTTGCCGGATCCGGACGCGCTGGTGCTGGCCTCCGGCGGCTTGGCCGTCGACATGATGTATGGCGCGTCCGCCGCCCCTTTCCTGGACTGGGCTGCCGGCCAGGCGGGCGCTGGCGGCGCGACCCGCGATGGCCTGGGCATGCTGGTCGAGCAGGCGGCCGAGGCCTTCCTCCTCTGGCGCGGCGTGCGGCCGGACAGCGCGGCGGTGCTGGCCGACCTGCGCCGTCGACTCGCCGCCCCTTGAGACCCACCCGATCGAGGATCCATTGAGGACCGCTCCATGAAACAGTTCTGGCGATTCGCCGGCATGCTGCTGGTCAGCATCCTGTGCCTGCAGCTGTTCTTCGCCGCCCGCATCGCGCTGATGGCGGTGGTGTCGCCGCAGTCGACGACCTTCCAGCGTTCCGAAGCGCTGCGCCTGCTGCGCGAGAAGCACCAGATCCTCTGGGCCCAGCAATGGGTCGACGGACCCTTGATCAGCAAGCACCTCAAGCGCGCCGTGATCGCCAGCGAGGACGCCGGCTTCAACGAGCACGGCGGCGTGGATTGGGACGCGCTCGAAAAGGCCTGGGACAAGAACCAGCGCGCGCAGGAGCTGGCCGATCAGCGCGCCGCCCGCCTGGCCAAGACGAATCCGAACAAGCCGGCGCCGGTCCCCAAGGTCATCGGCGGCTCGACGATCTCGCAGCAGCTGGCCAAGAACCTGTTCCTGAACTCGGAGCGCAACTTGCTGCGCAAAGGCCAGGAACTGGTGCTGACGCTGATGCTGGAAGCGCTGCTCGACAAGCAGCGCATCCTCGAGATCTACCTGAACAACGTCGAGTGGGGCGAGGGCGTGTTCGGCGCCCAGGCCGCCGCCCGTCACTACTACCGCGTCGACGCCGCCCGGCTGGGCCCCAACCAGGCGGCGCGCCTGGCGGTGATGCTGCCGGCGCCGAAGCGGTTCGAGAAACGCCCAGGTTCGCCGTATGTGATCGGGCGGGCTGGCACCATCGAGGCCCGGATGGGCGCGGTCGACATCCCCTGACGCTTGGGCCAGGGACCGCCCGCCCAGGGCCGAGCCGCCGAAAGGGCGCCATGACACCCGAATTGACGACCGAGATCGCCGCCACCGCCGCTCGCCTGGTGGTGGAGGAAGGCCTGGAATACGGCCCCGCCAAGTCGCGCGCGCTGAAGGTGCTCGGCCTGCCGCCGCGCACGGCGCTGCCCAGCAACGATGAGCTGGAAGACCAGGTGCGCGAGTATCTGGACATCTTCTGCGCCGACACGCAGCCCGCCGAGCTGCGGGCCCTGCGCGAACTGGCGGCCACCTGGATGGAGCGGCTGGCCGAGTTCCGCCCCCACCTGAGCGGCGCCGTCTGGCGCGGCACCGCCACCCGGCTGTCCCACATCCATCTGCAGTTGTATTGCGATGACAGCAAATCGGCGGAGATCGCGCTACTGAACCAGGGCGTGGATTATGACGTCGGCCAATCCCGCAATGCCAAGGGCGAAACCGTGGACCAGCTCGTCCTGGATGTGCCCTGCCGCGCGCTGAACGAGCGGGTGGCGATCGCGCTGACCATCCTGGATCACGACGACCTGCGCGGCGCGCTCAAGCCCGACGCGCGCGGCCGGACCGAACGCGGCGACCTCGCCGCACTGCGCCAACTGCTGAACGCGAAGGAAGATTGAATGCAACGACGCGCTGTTCTGGGACTGGGCGCCGCCGGCGTGGTGGCCGCCGGCGCGGGGGCCTACCTCGCGCTTCATCATGAAAGGCAGGCCGGCGGCGGGGGCGGCGCAGCGCCATCGGGACCGCTCTCAGCGGAAGCCGCGGCCTTCTGGAACGCCAGCTTCGACACGCTCGACCAGCAGACCTACCAGCCCGCCGCCCACCTGCGCGGCAAGCCGCTGCTGCTGAACTTCTGGGCCACCTGGTGCGCGCCTTGCGTCAAGGAACTGCCGGAAATCAATCAGTTTCACGACGAGTTCGCGTCGAAAGGGTGGCAGGTGCTCGGCCTGGCCGTCGACGCGCCGACGCCCGTGCGCGGCTTCCTGGAGAAACTTCCATTGAAGTTCCCGGTCGCCCTCGCCGGGCTGACCGGCACCGATCTGTCCAAGACCCTGGGCAATGCCAAGGGAGGCCTGCCGTTTACCGTCGCCTTCAGCGCGCAAGGTGAGCCGATCTGGCGCAAGTTGGGAGCCACCCACCTGGAAGAACTGCGCGAGATGGCCCGCGCGATGAAGTCCTGAAGCCCCGACCGAAGCCGCCGTCAAGGCGTGCTCGGCCATAGCGGGCGGCCTGAAGCTGGTCAAGCCTTTTATTTTTGGCTTGCTGCCGGGATCTGAACCCAAAAGGCGTAAAGTCGACCCTTTTACGCTTCTAGTGTCTTCGCTCTAATTGCGGGACCGGTCGCTGAATGCAAGTCCTGGTACTACACGGCCCCAACCTCAACCTGCTTGGTACCCGAGAGCCTGGGGTCTACGGCGCGACCACTTTGGCGGAGATCGACGCAGATCTTCGCCGGATCGCGCAGGAAGCCGGCGTAGCTCTGGAGAGCTATCAAAGCAACCACGAAGGTGGCCTGGTAGACCGCATTCAAGCAGCCGGACGCGACGGCACGCGCTTCATCATCATCAATCCGGCGGCCTACACCCACACCAGCGTCGCGATCCGCGATGCGCTGGCGGCGGTGGCGCTGCCGGTGATCGAAGTGCACCTGTCCAACATCCACAAGCGCGAACCGTTCCGTCACCACAGCTACGTGTCGGCGGTCGCGGAAGGCGTGATCTGCGGACTGGGTCCGGCCGGCTACCGGTTGGCGCTGCAGTTCGCGATCCAGCAATTGAGCCGGCCGGCCTCGTCCCCCTGAGCGCCGCGGTCCGTCGACCCTCGTGGCGGACCGGAAGACATCACCGAAGATCACAACCGATCCCCGTTGGAGAGTTCATATGGATTTGCGCAAGCTCAAGACCCTGATCGACCTCGTCTCCGAGTCGAACATCTCTGAACTTGAAATCACCGAAGCCGATGGCAAGGTGCGCATCGTCAAGTCCGATGGCCAGCCCGTCGTGGCGGCCATGCCCATGATGCAGGCGCCGCAGATGGTCGCCGCGCCGGTGCAGGCCGCCGCCCCGGTCGCCGCCGCCGCCACGCCGGCCGCCGCGCCCGCCCCGGCCGCCGAGACCGGCCACATCGTCAAGTCGCCGATGGTCGGCACCTTCTACCGCGCCTCCAGCCCGAACGCCAAGCCGTTCGCCGAGGTCGGCCAGCAGGTCAAGGAAGGCGACCCGATCTGCATCATCGAGGCCATGAAGATCATGAACGAGATCGAAGCCGACAAGACCGGCACGATCACGAAGATCCTGATCGAGAACGGCCAGCCGGTGGAATTCGGCCAATCGCTGATCGTCATCGAGTAAGGCGGTCCGAGATGTTCAAGAAGATCCTCATCGCGAATCGCGGCGAGATCGCCTTGCGTATCCAGCGCGCTTGCCGCGAACTGGGCGTGAAGTCGGTCGTCGTGTATTCGGAAGCGGACCGCGACGCGAAGTACGTGAAGCTGGCCGACGAGGCCGTCTGCATCGGCCCCGCCCCGTCCGCGCAGAGCTACCTGTCGATGCCGGCCATCATCGCGACGGCGGAGGTCACCGACGCCGAGGCGATCCACCCCGGCTACGGCTTCCTGTCCGAGAACGCGGACTTCGCCGAGCGCGTCGAGCGCAGCGGCTTCACCTTCATCGGCCCGACCCCGGACAACATCCGGACCATGGGCGACAAGGTCTCGGCCAAGCAGGCCATGATCAAGGCCGGCGTGCCCTGCGTGCCCGGCTCCGAGGGCGCCCTGCCCGACGATCCCAAGGAGATCGTCCGCATCGCCCGCGCGATCGGTTATCCGGTGATCATCAAGGCCGCCGGCGGCGGCGGCGGCCGCGGCATGCGGGTCGTCCACACCGAGGCCGCGCTGGTCAACGCGGTGCAGATGACCAAGGCCGAAGCGGCCGCGGCCTTCGGCAATCCGCAGGTCTACATGGAGAAGTTCCTGGAGCATCCGCGCCACGTGGAGATCCAGGTGCTGGCCGACGGCCACAAGAACGCCGTCTGGCTGGGCGAGCGCGACTGCTCGATGCAGCGCCGCCACCAGAAGATCATCGAGGAAGCGCCGGCGCCGGGCATTCCGCGCCGCCTGATCGAGCGCGTCGGCGACCGCTGCGCCGCCGCCTGCAAGAAGATGGGCTACCGCGGCGCGGGCACCTTCGAGTTCCTGTACGAGAACGGCGAGTTCTACTTCATCGAGATGAACACCCGCGTGCAGGTCGAGCACCCGGTGACCGAGCTGGTGACCGGCGTCGACATCGTGCAGATGCAGATCCGCATCGCCGCCGGCGAGAAGCTGCCCTTCACCCAGCGCAACATCACGATGCGCGGCCACTCGATCGAGTGCCGCATCAACGCCGAGGACCCGGTCAAGTTCATCCCGTCCCCGGGCCGCATCACGATGTGGCACCCGCCGGGCGGCCCCGGCGTGCGCGTGGACTCGCATGCGTACACCAACTACTTCGTGCCGCCGAACTACGACTCGATGATCGGCAAGATCATCGTCCACGGCGACACCCGCGAGCAGGCCCTGGCCCGCATGCGCATCGCGCTGTCGGAGACCGTCGTCGAAGGCATCCAGACCAACATCCCGCTGCACCGCGAGCTGATGGCCGACGCCAAGTTCATCGAAGGCGGCACCGACATCCACTACCTCGAGCAGTGGATGGCCGCCCACAAGCGCTGACACGAAGGCGCCGCCCGCTCAGCGCCGACCGTCGCTGAGCGACAATGCGCAGGCCCTCAAGCGTGGACGCTGGTCCGCCTTGAGGGCTTCTCCATTTCAGAAGTCCCCGAAGTCCCGGAGCCGCCATGAGCGAAAACCACGGCGAAGACCACGCCAACGATCCCCTGCTGCACGAGCTCGTGCTGATCTGCCGCGAGGAGGATGTCGAGACCGTCAGCGACGCGCTGATGGAGATCGATTCGCTGGCCGTCTCCGTCGAGGACGCCGATGCCGACACGCCCGCGGAGCGCGCGCTGTTCGGCGAGCCCGGCATGCCCGCGCCGCGCGCGGGCTGGGAGCGCTCGGTGGTGAAGGCGCTGTTCGCCGAGGAAGCCGAGGCCACCGAGGCCGCGACGCTCATCCTGGCGCAGGACTGGGCCACCGACGTCCACGTGCAGGCGATCCAGACCGTGGCGCAGCAGGACTGGGTGCGGCTGACCCAATCGCAATTCGCGCCGGTGGAGATCACGCCGGAGTTCTGGATCGTCCCGTCCTGGCATGAGGCGCCGGCGCAGGCCAGGCAGGTCATGCGCCTGGATCCGGGCCTGGCCTTCGGCACCGGCACCCATCCGACGACACGCATGTGTCTGCGCTGGATCGCGCGCCACGGCGCCGAGGCCGCCCAGTGGGATCGCGTGCTCGACTACGGCTGCGGCTCCGGCATCCTGGCCATCGCGGCCGGCTTGTTCGGCGCGAAGTCCATCGATGCCGTCGACATCGACCCGGCCGCGCTGATCGCCTCGACGCACAACGCCAAGGACAACGGCGTGACGCTGAACGCCGCGATGCCCGATGCCGCGAACGGCGAGTACCCGGTGGTGCTGGCCAACATCCTGGCCACGCCGCTGAAGCTGCTGGCGCCGCTGCTGTGCAACCACCTGCGCCCAGGCGCGCACCTGGTGCTGGCCGGCATCCTCGAGCGCCAGGCCGATGAATTGAAGGCCGCTTACGCGCCGCACGTGGCCCTCGAGGTCGCCGACAGCGAGGACGGCTGGATCCTGATGACGGCGCGTCGCCCCGCCTGATCCATCGCTCGAAGGACCACTCGCCGCCCGCACGCCAGCCCTCCCGACCCATCGCCCGCGGGCACCTCCATTGCCTCGCCCGGGCCGATGAACAGCCACATCGCGGGTCGCGCGCCCGTGGTGACGGTGTGTCAACCGGGGGTGTTCGCGTCAAGGACTGACCCTGCTTCGTGGCATCATCGCGCCCATGAATCTCGCGACCCGCTGCACGACCTGCGGCACCATCTTCCGGGTGGTGCAGGACCAGCTGCGCGTCTCCGAAGGCTGGGTCCGCTGCGGCCGCTGCGCCGAGGTCTTCGATGCCCGCGAGCAGCTGTTCGATCTCGAGCGCGACAGCCCGCCGCCCTGGCCGCCGCTGAGCCCCTCGGCAGAGCCCGCGNCCGGCGCCCGCCACCGCCCGCGCCGACGCCGCCCCCACCGGCCTATCGCGACGACTTCCCGCCGAGCCAGCCCGCGCCCTTGCCGCCGTCGAGGCCGGTGGCGCCGCCCCCGCCGGTCTTCGCGCCGGAGCCCGTCTTCGCACCGGAGCCGCCGGCTCACCACCAACCACCGCGCGACAGCGGCTGGATCGCCGCCGACGACGAGTCGCTCAATCCCTTCGCGCCGCCGCGCCGCATGGCCGACGACGAGCCGATGGACGACATCGTCGACGCGCGCTTCAACGCGACCGGCGTCGACGAGCGTCCGCACGAAGCCCGCCGGGAACCCTTCCTCGAGGCGCCCGCCGCGCCCGATCCGCGATCGCATTTGCCCGAACCCAAGGGCATGCGCTTCGAGGAGGATGAGCTGCCGCCGCCGATGATCGACGACGACGAGCGCCCTGACGTGACGCTGGCGCTGAGCCCGGCCACCGCGGCGCAGCTGCGCGCGAATGAACCGGCGCCGGAGCCGGACCTGGGGCCGTCGCTCGAACCTTCGTCGTCGATGATGGCACCCGACGAGGACGCCATCGCCGAGGCCAAGCGTGCGGCCAAGGCCGCGAGGAAGCGCCGGTTCTGGAATCCGTTCAAGCGCCGCCGGGCCGCCGCGCCGCGACCGACGGAGAGCCCCGAAACCACGATGACAGTGCTGGCGGCGGAGTCCGAACTCATGGCCGCCCGCGCGGCCGCGTCGACCGCCAGCGCGGACGCGATGTCCGTGCAGGGCTCACCGAGCGTGATGCCGGACCAGTTGCCGAGCTTCATGCGCCAGGCCGAGTCGGCACGACGTTGGAATCGCCCCGGCGTGCGCCTGGCGCTGGGCAGCGCCGCGACGATCCTGGCGCTCGGGCTGATGGGCCAGTTGCTCTGGCATGCCCGCGAGGCGATCGCGGCGCAGTACCCGACGGCCAAGCCGGCGCTGGTCTCGGTGGCGCAGGCGCTGGGCCAGGAGATCAAGCCCTGGCAGCACATCGAGGCCTTGAGCGTCGAAAGCAGCAGCCTCAATCCGGCTGGCGCCGCCAACCACTACCGCTTCAGCATCAGCCTGCGCAATCGCAGCAATTGGGAAGTGGCGCAGCCGTGGGTGGACCTGAGCCTGACCGACGCGAGTGGCGTGCTGGTCGTGCGCCGCATGCTCTCGCCGACCGAGATGCAGGCCGGCCGCGTCGCGCGGCCGGCCGGCGCCGACCAGCAGCTGCAGCTGGTCTTCGACAGCGGCGCGCAGAAGATCAGCGGCTACTCGGTCGAGCTCTTCTACCCCTGACTGGGGATACGGGCCACTGCCCGAACGATCCTTCCCCCTCCGAAGGGCGCCGCGCAGGCGCCCTTCTTCTTTGGACGCCAAATAGCGTGGCCCCAAAGAAAAAACCCGGCTCGCGCCGGGTTCGGAGGGCTCGACGAACCGGACCCGAAGGGCCCGGTCATCGTTCAAGCTCAGGGCTTGTTGCCGGTCGGGAAGGGCCAGGCGGCTTGCGGGCTCAGCGCGGTCTTCGCAGCCGGGGCCGGCGCAGCGGCAGGCTTGGCAGCGGGGGCAGCGGCAGGCTTGGCAGCAGCCTTCTTCGGTGCAGCGGCCTTCTTCGGAGCAGCAGCCTTCTTGGCGGCCGGCTTCGCAGCAGGCTTGGCGGCGGCCTTGGGGGCAGCCTTCTTCGCGGCAGCGGCCTTCTTGGCAGGCGCAGCCTTCTTCGCGGCGGGCTTCGCAGCCTTGGCAGTGGCCTTGATCGGCGGCTTCTTGGCGGCGGAGGCCTTCTTGGCCGGCGCAGCCTTCTTGGCAGCGACCTTCTTGGCCGGTGCGGCCTTCTTGGCCGCAACCTTCTTCGCCGGTGCCGCCTTCTTCGCAGCAGCCGCCTTCTTGGCCGGAGCGGCCTTCTTCGCCGGCGCCGCCTTCTTCGCAGCAGCGGCCTTCTTCGCCGGCGCAGCCTTCTTGGCCGGAGCGGCCTTCTTCGCCGGCGCGGCCTTCTTGGCCGGAGCCGCCTTCTTCGCGGCCGGAGCCTTCTTCGCAGCGGCCTTCTTGGCCGGAGCCGCCTTCTTGGCCGGAGCGGCCTTCTTCGCAGTTGCCATTTCAGTTCTCCTTGATCAAGTGGAAATAGCCCTGCCCGTCATCAACCGGTTGATGCCGGTGCAGGTATTCACCGCCCACGACGCGCGGGAGTTGCGCTCCGCGGTGCGGTGAATCGGGTTGCGGTGCGTCTCCGCCGCTTCTATGTCGGTCGGTCGGCGCATCGCCAAGCTTGATCTCTTCTTCAACAAACAATGCTCGAGGGTCACTCCGCCTCGGACTTCATCAGTCCCAGGACAGCGCGCCGCCCGATTGGTATTCGATCACTCGCGTTTCGAAGAAGTTGCGTTCCTTCTTCAGGTCAATCATTTCGCTCATCCAGGGGAACGGGTTTTCCTCGTTCGGGAAGAGCGCTTCGAGGCCGATCTGCGTCGCGCGACGATTCGCGATGTAGCGCAGGTAGCCCTTGAACATGGCCGCGTTCAGGCCCAGCACGCCGCGCGGCATCGTGTCCTCGGCGTAGCGGTACTCGAGCTCCACGGCCTTCTGGAACAGCGCCTTGATCTCCGCGCGGAATTCAGGCGTCCACAGGTGCGGGTTCTCGAGCTTGATCTGGTTGATCAGGTCGATGCCGAAATTGCAGTGCATCGACTCGTCGCGCAGGATGTACTGGTACTGCTCGGCGGCACCGGTCATCTTGTTCTGGCGGCCCAGCGCCAGGATCTGCGTGAAGCCGACGTAGAAGAACAGGCCTTCCATCAGGCAGGCGAAGACGATCAGCGACTTGAGCAGCGTCTGGTCGTTCTCCGGGGTGCCGGTGACGAAGTTGGGATCCATGATCGCGTCGATGAACGGGATCAGGAATTCGTCCTTGTCGCGGATCGACTGCACCTCGTGATAGGCGTTGAAGATCTCGCTCTCGTCCAGGCCCAGCGACTCGACGATGTATTGATACGCGTGGGTGTGGATCGCTTCCTCGAAGGCCTGGCGCAGCAGGAACTGGCGGGCTTCGGGGGCCGTGATGTGGCGGTAGGTGCCCAGCACGATGTTGTTGGCGGCCAGCGAATCGGCGGTCACGAAGAAGCCGAGGTTGCGCTTGATGATTCTGCGTTCATCGTCGGTCAGACCGTTCGGGTCCTTCCACAGCGCGATGTCGCGGGACATGTTCACTTCCTGCGGCATCCAGTGATTCGCGCAGGTGGCGAGGTACTTCTCCCACGCCCACTTGTACTTGAACGGGACCAGCTGGTTGACGTCGGTCTGGCCGTTGATGATGCGTTTGTCGGCGACGTTCACACGGCGCTCGCTCGCGTTGGCGATCGACGAGGCAGAAGAGGACACCGAACCCGCCGCGGAGGCGGCGGCATCACGCGCGACGGCGTGCGTCGCTGCGTGGATCGATGCGCCCGACTGCGGCGCGTTGCTCGAAGGTTGACGGTCTTCTTCCCAAACCAGCATGGTGGTCTTCCTATGGTCGCGGATTATCGGAGTGTTGTGTTCAAACACAAAGGACTTCTTGACTTTGACGCCGCTTCGCTGTTGCTGGTCCGCATCGCATTCGACGCGTCGGACCACGTGCGTCGCATCTCCTGATGAGTGCGATGCCGCGCGATCTCGACACGCGGCGGGAGCCGGAGCGGACGTCCGATCAAGCGTTCATCGATCGCTCGCGAGGCCGGGCGGAAAAATCGCCGATCGCCGCGAACATCGATGAACACTCGCATCGCGAGCGTCGGAGGTGTCGACGCATGACGCCGACACCTCCTGTTTCGATTACTGGCAGGCCTCGCAACCGGGGTCGTCGATGGCGCAGAACTTGACGTCCGTCGCCGGCGACACGTCGCCCAGATCCGGCGAGACCGAAGTCTCGATCGGCGCGACCGCAACCGGTGCCGCCGCGACCGGCGCGGCGCTCAGGCCACCGATGCCGCTGCTCACCGCGTTGAGCTGGCCGGCGTTCTGCACGGTGCTCTTCTCGGCATGCGTCGCGCCCATCGTGCGGAGGTAGTAGGTGGTCTTCAGGCCACGCTGCCACGCCAGCTTGTAGGTCTCGTCCAGGCGCTTGCCCGAGGCGCCGGCCATGTAGATGTTCAGGCTCTGCGCCTGGTCGATCCACTTCTGGCGGCGCGCGGCGGCTTCCACCAGCCACACCGGATCCACTTCGAACGCGGTGGCGTACAGGTGCTTGAGTTCCTCGGGCACGCGGTCGATGCGGCGCAGCGAGCCGTCGAAGTGCTTGAGGTCCATGACCATCACGTCGTCCCACAGGCCCAGCTTCTTGAGGTCGCGGACCAGGTGCTCGTTCACCACGGTGAACTCGCCCGACAGGTTGGACTTCACCGACAGGTTGCCGAAGCAGGGCTCGATCGACGCGTCGACGCCGATGATGTTGGAGATCGTCGCGGTCGGCGCGATCGCCACGCAGTTGCTGTTGCGCATGCCGTCACGGGCGATCTTGGCGCGCAGCGCGTCCCAGTCCAGCGACGACGAGCGGTCCACGTCGACGTAGCCGCCGCGGGCTTCGGCCAGCAGGTTCAGCGAGTCGATCGGCAGGATGCCGCGATCCCACAGCGAGCCGCGGTAGCTGCTGTAGCGGCCACGCTCGGCGGCCAGCTCGGTCGAAGCCCAGTAGGCGTGATAGCAGACGGCTTCCATCGAGCGGTCGGCGAACTCGACCGCGGCGTCGGAGGCGTAGGGCACGCGCAGCTGGTACAGCGCATCCTGGAAGCCCATGATGCCCAGGCCCACCGGACGGTGGCGCAGGTTGGAGTCGCGCGCCTTCTTGACCGCGTAGTAGTTGATGTCGATGACGTTGTCGAGCATGCGCATCGCCGTCGACACCGTCTTCTTCAGCTTCTCCTGGTCGATCTTGCCGTCCTTCAGATGCTGCGACAGGTTGACCGAGCCCAGGTTGCAGACCGCGATCTCGTTGTCGTTGGTGTTCAGCGTGATCTCGGTGCACAGGTTGGACGAGTGCACGACGCCGACATGCTGCTGCGGCGAGCGCACGTTGCAGGCGTCCTTGAACGTGATCCAGGGATGGCCCGTCTCGAACAGCATCGTCAGCATCTTGCGCCAGAGGTCGCGGGCCGGCATGCGCTTGTGCAGCTTGAGCTCACCGCGGTCGACCTTGGCTTCATAGGCCGTGTAGGCGACCTCGAATTCCTTGCCGAACAGGTCGTGCAGGTCCGGGCAGGTGGACGGGCTGAACAGCGTCCAGTCGCCGCCTTCGATGACGCGCTTCATGAACAGGTCGGGAATCCAGTTCGCCGTGTTCATGTCGTGGGTGCGGCGACGGTCGTCACCGGTGTTCTTGCGCAGCTCGAGGAATTCCTCGATGTCCAAGTGCCACGTCTCCAGGTAGGCGCAGACGGCGCCCTTGCGCTTGCCGCCCTGGTTCACCGCGACGGCGGTGTCGTTGACCACCTTGAGGAACGGGACCACGCCTTGCGACTTGCCGTTCGTGCCCTTGATGTGCGAACCCAGCGCGCGCACCGGCGTCCAGTCGTTGCCCAGGCCGCCAGCGAACTTGGACAGCAGCGCGTTTTCCTTCAGCGCTTCATAGATGCCGTCCAGGTCATCGGCCACCGTCGTCAGGTAGCAGCTCGACAGCTGCGAGCGGCGCGTGCCCGAGTTGAACAGCGTCGGCGTGGAGCTCATGAAGTCGAAGGTCGACAGGACTTCGTAGAACTCGATGGCGCGGGCTTCGCGGTCGATCTCGCCCAGCGCCAGGCCCATCGCGACGCGCATGAAGAAGGCCTGCGGCATCTCGATGCGGGTGCCGTCGACATGGAGGAAGTAGCGGTCGAACAGCGTCTGCAGGCCCAGGTAGTCGAACTGCAGGTCGCGCTCGGCCTTCAGCGCGGCGCCCAGCTTGGCCAGGTCGTACTGCTGCAGCTTCTCGTCCAGCAGCTCGGCCTGCACGCCCTTCTTGATGAAGCCGGGGAAGTAGTCGGCGTACGCGGTGGCCATCTCGGCCTGCGTGACCTCGCGGCCCAGGATCTCCTTGCGGATCGTGTGCAGCAGCAGGCGGGCGGTGGCGCGGGTGTAGCCCGGGTCCTTCTCGATCAGCGTGCGGGCGGCCAGGATGGCGGCCTTGTAGACCTCGTCGATCGGGACGCCGTCGTACAGGTTGCGCTTGGTCTCGGCCAGGATCGGATCCGGCTTGACGTCGGCGCCCAGGTTCTCGCAGCTCGACGAGATCAGCGCCGCCAGCTTGTTCAGGTCGAGCGGCACGCGCACCCCGTTCTCGACCACCGAGATGCCGGACTCCAGCACCGCGGCCTGGCGCTGCTCGCCCTGGGCGGCGCGCTCCTGGGTGCGGCGCTCGCGGTACAGCACGTAGGCGCGCGCCACTTCATGGTGGCCGCCGCGCATCAGCGCCAGCTCGACGTGATCCTGCACGTCCTCGATGTGGAAGGTGCCGCCGGCCGGGCGCGAGCGCAGCAGCGCGCGCGTCACCGAATCGGTCAGCGCGTCGACGGTCTCGCGCACGCTGGCGGACGCCGCACCGCTGGTGCCGTGCACCGCGAGGAAGGCCTTCATCATCGCCACGGCCACCTTGCTCGGCTCGAAGTGCACCACCGCGCCGTTGCGGCGGATGATCTGGTGCTGCGGGAAGCTGGCCGAAGCGGCGGCGGACTCGCGCGGAGCCTGGGCCAGGCCCGTTTCAGCGGTCGGTGTGGCGGCGACTGTCTGCATGGGATCCTCGTCTGTTCTGGTGTCTGGAAAAACAAAAAAAGCTTCGCCCGGCCCGGCTTGTCCGAAGGGCCCAGCGATCAGGGGGTCAGGTGATGTTGGCGATGCTGCCGATGCGCCTGGACTTGGGATTCCCGGTCCTCCGACCAAGGGGTCGGCAGCGCGGGCAAGACGTCTGAGGGAGCATTCATCGCCGTGTTTGCGAAGTCAGCAGGATAGCATGCAAAACACTATATCTAGTGGTCACGGCACCTTCAAGGAACTAGCGGTAGCGTCATCGCCCTTGACGTCCGCCATGTGCTGGTCTAGCTGGAAGACCTGACCCCGCACAGCCCCGATGGATTCGCGCATCGTGTCCGCGACGCCAGGATTGGCGCGGGCTGCAGCGGGGAATCGGGCGCAAGGGCCGATGGTTGCTGAGCAGGCGTCGATGGCGTCTCGATGACACGCCGCGCCGCTGTCCCCACCCGTTAGGACAACCCCGCCCTAGGACCTTCCCGGAGGGGCCACCGGCGGTGGGGTCATGGACGCATTGCGCGCAGTTCCGCTGGGATGCGAACCGGTCAGGACTCGTCGCCGCCGACCGAGATCTCCAGCCGCGCCATGCGGTAGCGCATCTGCCGCAGCGACAGGCCCAGGCTGGCGCCGGCCGCGGTGCGGTTGTTGCGGTGCTGCTCGAGCGCCCGCAGCAGGATCTGCTTCTCGACCTCGTCCAGATAGGTGGCGAGGTCCGCCGGCAGCGGCGCACCGCCCCGCGCCTCGGCGGGCAAGGCGGCGCCCAGCGGCGGCTCCACGGCCACCTCGGCGGTCTCCGCCGGCGCATCGTCCAGGCCCAGCACGCTGTCGGGCAGGCCGAGGTCGGCCAGGTCGATGCCGTCGCCGTTGGACAGCGCGAGCGCGCGATGCAGCAGGTTCTCGAGCTCGCGCACGTTGCCCGGGAAGCTGTAGCGCGACAGCGTCGCCAGCGCCGCCGGCGTCAGCGCGGGCACCGGCGCCACGCCGGCGTCGGCGGCGATGCGCTGCAGGATGCGCGCGCTGATCGGCGCCAGGTCCTCCATGCGCTCGCGCAGCGGCGGCACGCGGATCTGGATCACGTTGAGCCGGTAATACAAGTCCTGGCGGAAGCGGCCGCCGGCCACCTCCGCGGTCAGGTCCTTGTGGGTCGCGCTGAGCAGCCGGACATTGACCGGCATTTCCGCCACCGCGCCCACTGGCCGCACCGAGCGCTCCTGCAACGCGCGCAGCAGCTTGGACTGCATCGCCAGCGGCAGGTCGCCGATCTCGTCGAGGAACAGCGTGCCGCCCTGCGCCGCCTGGAAGAAGCCCTCGCGGTCCTCGCTCGCGCCGGTGAAGGCGCCCTTGCGATAACCGAAGAACTCCGCTTCCAGCAACTGCTCCGGGATCGCGCCGCAGTTCACCGCGATGAAGGGCTGGGGACGGCGCGCGCTGACGTCATGGATCGCACGCGCCACGAGCTCCTTGCCGGTGCCGGACTCGCCGTTGAGCAGCACCGGCGCCATGCTGCGCGCGACCTTCTCGATCAGCTCGCGCACCTGGCGCATCGGCGCCGAATCGCCGACCAGCCGCTCCAGCGCCGTGGTCGAGCCGGTCAACGGCGGCACAGCGCGGGCCGGCTTGCGCGCTTCGGCCGGCGCGGGCCGGGAGGCCTCGACCGAGCCCAGCACATCGAAGGCGCCGGGCGCGGTCGGCGCGAAGGCATCCGGCGCGGCGGCGACGGACATCGCGCTCGAGGCCGCGTTCGATGCCGCGTTCGATGCCGGGTTGAATGCCGGGTTCGACGACGCGTTCGACGCGTTCGACGGCGCACTCCACCCCGGGCCCGACGCCGCCGGCGCGGACGAGAACGGCTTGGGCACCGGCCCTTCCATCTTCGGCGTCCGGCCGAGCGCCGACGCGACCACCATCCGGAACTGGCGCAGGTCCACCGGCTTGGTCAGGTAGTCGTAGGCCCCGGCCTTGAGCGCCTCGACCGCGTTCTCGGCCGAGCCGTAGGCGGTGATGACCAGCGCGCGCTCGCTGCGCCCCTGCTGCTCCAGCCAGCGCAGGATGTCCAGGCCGCTGCCGTCGGGCAGCCGCATGTCGGTGATGACCGCGTCGTAGCGGCGCGTGCCCAGCAGCTCCAGCGCGTCCTCGACGGTGCCGGCGCTGTCCAGCGAGAAGCCCTCGCGCAGCAGCGTCATTTCATAGAGGGTGCGCAGGTCGGGCTCGTCGTCGACGACCAGCAGGCGGGGATCAGCGCTCATGGAGTTCGGTATCGGGGAAATGGGAATCCGGTCCCGCGGACGGGACCGAGGCAAGCGCGGCGCCTGGCGAAGCCGGCCGCGGCAGCAGCACACGGAACTCGTTCGCCTCGGCGTTCGGGCCGGCGTCGCGGCGGTGGTATTCGATGCGGGCGCCGTAGCGCTCGCACAGTTCGCGGCAAATGTACAGGCCCAAGCCCGAGCCCCGGCTGCGCGTGGAGAAGAAGGGCTCGAACAAGTGTCTTTCGACCTCGGCCGGGATGGGCTCGGCGCGGCTGAACACCGACAGCCGCACCCACTCGCGGTCCTCGCCCAGCTGCACGCGCAGCGCGCCCGGACCGGGGCGCGCGTGGCGCAGGCCGTTGTCCAGCAGGTTGATCAGGACGCGGCGCAGGTGCTCGGGCTCGAAGCTGACGAGCAGGCCGTCGCGCTCGATCTCGACGCGCAGCGGGCTGGCCTCACCGCCGGGCAGCCGCTGGGTGGTGGCCCAGTCGGCGCAGTACTCGCGCACCAGCGGCGCGACGGCGAGCGTCAGCGCCACCGGCGCGATGCCGGGCGCGACCTCCATCACGTCGTCGACCAGGCGCTTGAGCCGCTCGACGTTGGACGCCACCATGCGGGTGAGCTGCTCGCCCTTGGGGTCCTGCGCGAGGTCCTCCGACAGCAGCGCGTTGGCCTGCGCGATCGCGGTCAGCGGATTGCGGATCTCGTGCGCGATGCCGGCGGACACGCGCCCCATCGCCGCCAGCTTCTCCTGGCGATTGCGGGCTTCGAGCAGGCGGTTGTCCTCGAGGAAGAGCACGCACAGGTCGTCGCCGTCCAGCGGCCGCAGCGTGAAGCGCATGCGCACCCGCAACGAGCGCTGCGAGCCGCGGCCGAAGTCCAGCAGCAGATCCCGGCCGGCCTCCGGCCAGAGCTCGCCGGCGAAGGCCTTCTCGACCGCCCGCAGCAGCGGCTTCCAGGCCGGCGTGGTGTCCAGCCGGAACGCCCCCGAGCGCAGCGAGGCGCCTTCCGCGAGCAGCGCCCGCGCCGCCGGATTGGCGGTGCGCACCAGGCCGCGGCGGTCGACGACGGCGACGCCCTCCTCCATCTCCTCGATGACGAGGCGGTTCAGGTCGGCCTGCTGGCGGGCGTACTCGAGGCTGCCGCGCGCGGCGCGCTCCTCGCGCGCCAGGCGTGACGCGATCTCGTTGGCCAGCAGCGTGACCACGAACAGGCCGCAGCCCAGCAGCCCGGCCTGGCTGATGCGCAGCGCGCCGTCCTGCTCGTTCAGCACCGCCCAGCCGGACATCGACAGCAGCACCAGGCTGGGCAAGGCGGCGCAGCCCAGCGCGCGCAGCCGCGGCTGCAGCGCGCCGGCCATCAGCGCCGGCATGAAGAACAGCGCGCCATAAGGGCCGCTGGGATCGCGCACCTGCAACAGCGTGAACAGCACCAGGTCGGCGCCGATGCTGACCATGAACTGCCGCGTGCTCAGGCCGGCGCGCTCCTTCGACGGCGTCTCGCCGCCGCCGAACCAGCGCGGCAGCATCCACGCCAGCACCGCCTGCGTGCCGTAGATCAGCGAGATCAGCGTCGTCCAGCCAGTGGGCTTGGCCCCCATCAGGCCGGCCAGCGACTGCGTCGCCAGCAGCGCCAGCCCCAGCGCCGCGCGCGCACCCATGAAGGCGCGATACAGGCGCTGGATGGTGCTGGCGCTGATGGCGCCGACGGTCTCGGAGGTGGCCATGTGGTCCGGCGCTCAGGTCGCGGCGTCGTCGCGCCGGCCGCGCGCCGCCTCGGCGGCTTCCAGGCGATGCTCGTGCGCCGCGCGATGGGCGGCGCCGCAGAACTGCCCGCCACGGCCGGGCAGCGCATCGCTGGCCGGGAGATGCATGCCGCACTCGGCGCAGCTCACCATGTGCTCGGGCAGGCGCGGCGCAGGCGGCGGCGCGGGCCGGGCGTTGTCGCGCGGCGTCGGCCGGCCGCGCTTGAAGCCGATCACGAAGGCGATCACCGCCAGCAGGACGATCCAGAAAAGCAGCTTGATCACGATGGGCGCGCCGGAAGCTTCGGGGAGGAGGTCGACGGGGTCGGCATCAGACGGGCGGACGCTGCAGCACGACCTCGAGCACGAAGCGCGAGCCGGCATAGGACAGCAGCAGCAGTGCGGCGCCGAAGTAGAGCCAGCGCGTCGCACGCCGGCCGCGCCAGCCAAACACGCGACGCCCCGTCAGCAGCCCGGTCAGCACGACCCAGCCCATCACGGCGAACAGCGTCTTGTGATCCCAGCGCCATTGCGGCGTGAAGGCCACGCCCAGCAGCAGCGCGATCGACAGCACGACCACGCCGGCGCCGACGAACTGGAAGGTCAGGCGCTCCAGGCGCAGCAGCGGCGTGCCGAGCGCCGGCGCGCCCTGCCCCTTCTGGGCGCGCATCTGGCGCTCGGCGCGGTTCAGCATGACCGCATGCATCACCGCGACGCCGCACAGGCCGTAGGACGCCAGGCCCATCGCCCAGTGCAGCGGCGCCAGCGGCGAGCCCGCCTGCGGTCGGTATTCGCCCGGGAACATCCAGGCCACCAGCATCACCAGCAGGCCCAGCACGCTGAGCAGGCGCTGGGCCGAGGGCAGCGGCAGGAAGCGGCTCTCGACCAGATAGACGCCGGTCACCAGCCAGATCGTCATCGACAGCGAGGGCGCGAAGCCGAAGCGCGCCGCGTGGCTGCCATTGACCGGCGCGGCGCCGATGCCGCCGATGTCCACGACCAGCGCGGCCAGGTGCAGCAGCCAGGCCAGCACCAGCACCGAGCGCCAGGTGCGGGGCCGCAGATGCGCGAAGGCGGCGGCGACGGCATAGGCCACCGCGCCGGCGGCGCTGAGGGCGGCCAGGAGCAGGCCGCTGGGCTCGGCGGAGGCGGACGATAAAATCATCCGCAAAGTGTAATGACGAGCGCCNGGCGCCAATACGATGGCTTCCACCCTGACCGATCGACTGAGCCGGCTCGTGAAGACGATGCGCGGCCAGGCCCGCATCACCGAGTCCAATGTGCAGGACATGCTGCGCGAGGTGCGCATGGCGCTGCTGGAGGCCGACGTCGCGCTGCCCGTGGTGCGCGACTTCATCGCCCGCGTGAAGGAGAAAGCGCTCGGCCAGGAGGTGGTCGCCTCGCTGAATCCGGGCCAGGTGCTGGTCTCGGTCGTCCACAAGGAACTGGCCGCGACGATGGGCGAAGGTGTCGCCGACATCAACCTGGCCGCGCAGCCGCCCGCCATCATCCTGATGGCCGGCCTGCAGGGCGCCGGCAAGACGACGACCACCGCCAAGCTCGCCAAGCACCTGACCGAGAAGCGCAAGAAGAAGGTGCTGACGGTCTCGGCGGACGTGTACCGCCCCGCCGCGATCGAGCAGCTCAAGACGGTGACGAAGCAGGCGGGCGCCGAATGGTTCCCGTCGGCGCCGGACCAGAAGCCGCATGACATCGCCCTGGCGGCGCTTGACCATGCGAAGCGCCACTTCTTCGATGTGCTGCTGGTCGACACCGCCGGCCGCCTGGCGATCGACGAAGCGCTGATGGCCGAGATCCGCGACCTGCACGCGACGCTCAAGCCGGTGGAGACGCTGTTCGTGGTCGACGCGATGCAGGGTCAGGACGCGATCAACACGGCCAAGGCCTTCAAGGAGGCGCTGCCGCTGACCGGCATCGTGCTGACCAAGCTGGATGGCGACTCGCGCGGCGGCGCGGCGCTGTCGGTGCGGCAGATCACCGGCGCGCCGATCAAGTTCGCCGGCGTGTCCGAGAAGATCGACGGGCTCGAGGTCTTCGATGCCGACCGCCATGCGGGCCGCGTGCTCGGCATGGGCGACATCGTCGCGCTGGTCGAGGAAGTGCAGAAGGGCGTGGACGTCGAGGCCGCGCAGAAGCTGGCCGAGAAACTCAAGTCCGGCGACGGCTTCGACCTGAACGACTTCCTCGCGCAGATCTCGCAGATGAAGAAGATGGGCGGGCTGTCGGGGCTCATGGACAAGCTGCCCACCCAGATGACTGCCAAGGCCGGTCAGCCCGACATGGACAAGGCCGAGCGCGACATGAAGCGCATGGAAGGCATCCTCAACGCGATGACCGCCAAGGAGCGCCGCCAGCCGTCGCTGCTGATGGACGGCAAGTCCAAGGCCAGCCGCAAGCGCCGCATCGCCGCAGGCGCCGGCGTGCAGATCCAGGAGGTCAACCGCCTGCTCAATCAGTTCGATCAGATGCAGGGGATGATGAAGAAGATGAAGGGCGGCGGCCTGATGAAGATGATGAAGAAGATGGGCGGCCTGAAGAACCTCATGGGCGGCGGGGGCGGCGGCTTCCCGATGTAAATGCAAAGAGCTCCCTTGGGAGCTCTTTTGCATTCCGGGGGGCGCACGTCGCCCTTCGACGGATCTGCGACCGAGGACTTCGGGTCTTATTCGAGCAGGGCCTGCGCGAACTCGCGCGCGTCGAAGGTCTGCAGGTCCTCGAGCTTCTCGCCGACGCCAATGAAGTAGACCGGGATCGGGCGCTCGCGCGCGATCGCCGCGAGCACGCCGCCCTTGGCCGTGCCGTCCAGCTTGGTGACGATCAGGCCGGTGAGGCCCAGCGCGTCGTCGAAGGCCTTCACCTGCGTGAGCGCGTTCTGGCCGGTGTTGCCGTCCACGACCAGCAGGACCTCGTGCGGCGCGGTCTCCTGCGCCTTGCCGATCACGCGCTTGATCTTCTTCAGCTCCTCCATCAGATGGAGCTGGGTCGGCAGACGGCCGGCGGTATCGGCGATGACGACGTCACAGCCGCGCGCCTTGCCCGCGACCACCGCGTCGTACGTGACCGCCGACGGATCACCGCCCTCCTGGCTGACGATCTGCACCCGGTTGCGATCCGCCCAGACCGCCAACTGCTCGCGCGCGGCGGCACGGAAGGTGTCCGCGGCGGCCAGCAACACATTGGCCTCGGCATCGGCCAGGTGGCGCGTCAGCTTGCCGATGCTGGTCGTCTTGCCGGCGCCGTTGACGCCCACCACCATCATCACCATCGGCGACTGCTCACCGATCACCAACTGGCGCTGCAGCGGCTGCAGCAGCTCGGTCAGCGCGTCGACGAGCAGTTGACGCACGACGGCGGGCTCGGTGGCCTTGGCGTCCTTGACGCGACGCTTCAGATCCTCGAGCAGGAACTCGGTCGCCTTGACGCCTGCGTCCGCCATCAGCAGCGCGGCCTCGAGTTCTTCATAAAGCGCATCGTCGATCTGCGTGCCGGTGAAGACCTGGGCGATGCTCGAGCCGGTCTTGCGCAGGCCCTGGCGCAGCTTGTCCATCCAGGACTTGCGCGGCGCGGGCTCGGGCTCGGGCTCGGCCACTGGTGCCGCGGCTGCGACGGGAACGGTGGCCGGAACAGGCGTGGGCACCGCGACGACCGGCGCCGGCGCGGGCGCATGCACGACGGGCGGCGACGCCACCGGCGCGGGCGCGACGACAGTCGAAGGGGCCGCGACGGAAGCGTTCGGGCTGGGATTGGGTACCGGCGCGGGTGCGGTCGTCGAAGGCGGAGCGAGGACGGGCGCGATCTCCGGAGCCGGGGACGGGGCTTGCGGTGCCGGAGCCGAAACGGGCTCGACGGCGACCGGCGGGGCCGGGATGGCGGGAGGGGGCGCAGGGACCGCTTCGGGAGCGGGCGCTGGCGTGGGTTCGGAGGATCCGAAGCCCAGTTTTTTCTTGAGGAAGCTGAACATGGAGGGGTCGAGAGGACTCGCGCGCCGAACGTTTGTCGCCGTGCTCGGCGGGGGCTTGCATTGTCTTCGAAAACTTTGCTATAGTCGCGTTCTTCGCAAGGCGCTTTAGCTCAGCCGGTTAGAGCGACGGAATCATAATCCGCAGGTCCGGGGTTCGAATCCCTGAAGCGCCACCAAATACAAACCCCAGCAAGACGCAAGTCCTGCTGGGGTTTTCCATTTGAGCGGTCACTTGTCGCTCAAGGCCTGCATTCGAGCAGGTCAAGCGGCCGATCGCGCATGTACCGGTGCCCGACGCTTGTCGCGGCGCCCNTTGCGTGAGGGCGCGCTCCGCTCAATTGCAGCTCAGCGTCGCCAGGTTCTTCCCTGCTCCGGCCACACCCGCGAGCTTCTGCTTCACGCACGCCGGGTCGTGCACGACGTACGCATACGGGATGCCGACCGGGAAGTTCGCCGTCGTCGTCCAGTCGGTCGCGTCCCGCGAGGGGCTGGAGCCGCTGGCCACCCACTTGATGCCGTAGGTCGCGAAGTCCGCCGGGCTCTTCACGTTGTTGTTGCGCAGCTCCCAGTAGCCGATGGCGGAGCTGTCCCGCGAGGTCACCGGGTTCTGCGCGTTTTCGAAGTAGTTGCCCTCGATCAGCGAGTACCCGCCCATCCGGATGTTGGCCCCCGACGTGAGCACGTTCGAGTACAGGTTGTTGTAGAGGTGGGTGTAGCCCGCGCGCTGCAGCGGCAGCCGCGACACCACGTTGCTGTACACGTTGTGGTGGAAGGTGATGTAGCGGTCGCTGGCGTCGCTGTCGCTGGAGCCGATCAGCCCGACCTTCTGGTGGTCGTGGATGTAGTTGTACGAGTAGGTGATGTGATGCGCGCCCGCCTTGCTGTCGATCAGGCCGTCGAACTCGAGGTCACCGGCGCCGGCGCAGTCCTTCGTCGAGCTGAAGAGCGTGTTGTGGTCGATCCAGATGTTGCTCGGCACCCCGCCGCTCTGGCCCTCGATGCCGATCGCGTCGATCTTCCCGGGCAACAGGCCGATCGTCATGTTGCGGATGATGATGTTGCTGGCCGCCGCCTTGATCGCAAGCCCGAAGTTCGCGGCCGAGCCGTTGACGCCCTCGATCGTGACGTTGCTCTTGTTCTTGATCTCGACGATCGCGCCGGCCGGCTTCTGCCATTGCGCGCAGGTATCGGTGATCGTGCCGAAGTCGAAGGTCCCGGCATACCGGATCACCAGCCCACCGCTGCCGCTGTAGGCATTGATGGCCGCCTGCATCTGCGCCGCGGTGGTGACCGTCACCGGTGTCGCCGAGCCGCCGCCTGTCACCGTCCCGGCATAGCCACCGCTGTGCCCTGCGGGCGCGGGTGCCGGTGCGGGCGATGGCGCGGGGGCCGGGGAAGGCGCCGGCGAAGGAGCCGGTGCGGGCGAGGCGGCGGGGCCGACGGCGCATTTCTCGGCGATGCCCGGGTTCGGGTCAGCGCCGCCGAAGGTGGCCGAGGTGCAAGGCACCGTGCCGCTGAGCGTCTTGATGACCCACTTGTCCTTCACGCCGAAGGAGACCTGGCGCGCGGTCGCGCCGACCTTGCAGCTGCCGCCCTCGTCGGCGCACTTGGAGAAGCCGGAGGGCCAGTCCACGGCGTGCGCGGCGCCCATCGGGGCCACGGCCCCCACCACGACGGCCATGGCGGCCAGTCCCTGGCGCGGGCGCGGCGCGCGCAAAACGCCAAGCACGGGGGGCTGGGGCGCGACCAGTTCGACGGACGCGTCAGTACGGATGTTCTTCATGAATGTCTCCGAGATCGTTGGAGCGATCCGGCGCGGGCATGGCTCCGCCCTCACCGGTCACCGGTGAATCGAAAAATTGCTCGGGAAACCCAACTGCCGATTCGCCCGCCTCGCGCGCCGCGGACCAGCAGGGTCCACTTCGGGGACGGTGACCGTGGGCAGCGGCCAGCGCCGACACGCCAGCGCGCAGGCGCGGCCATGTCGACAACGGGCGCAGACTAACGAGATCGCCCGTTTTCGGAAAGGCGTTTTACATTTGCCGATCTGGCGTTACGGAAATATCGAAGAACGGCGGCTCGATCAGCGCGCAGCACTGACCTTCAACTCGGTCTCGGCGTTCCAACCACCGCCAAGCGCCTTCACCAGCGCCACCGTCGCCCGTCTCTGCCTGGTCTCCAGATCGACCGCGCTGCGCCTGGCCTGCAGGCCCGCCGTCTGCGAGGTGACGACTTCCAGATACGCCGCCGCGCCCGCGCGATAGCGGTTCGTCGCCAGCGCCAGCGAGCGCTCGGCCGCATCGACCGATTTCTTCTCCGCCTCGAGCGCCTCGCCATAGCGATCCAGCAGCACGAGCTGGTCCTCGACCTGCTGGAACGCCGCCAGCACCGCACCGCGATAGCGCTGCGCCGATTCATCGAGCGCCGCGCCCGCGCGCGCTTCCTCCGCCTTGCGCCGCCCGCCGTCAAGCAGGTTCATCGCCAGCGTCGGACCGATCGCCCAGAACAGGTTGGGCGCCTCGATGAAGCGGCCGAGATCGCTGCTCTGGAAGCCGCCTTGCGCGCTCAGCACCACCGACGGAAAGAACGCCGTCCGCGCGACGCCCAGCGTCGCCGTCGCCGCCACGACGCGCTGCCGGGCGGCCGCGATGTCGGGACGCCGCTCCAGCAGCGTCGACGGCAAGCCCGGCGGCACCACCGGCGTCGCCAGCTGGAGCGCCGGCGCCGGCTCGATGCGGAAGCTCGACGCGTTCGCGCCGACCAGCGCGGCGATCGCGTGCTCCAGCACCGCGCGCTGCGCCTGCGACTGGCGCCGCTGCGAGCGCGCCGATTCCAGTTGCCCTTGCGCCCGCGCCTGATCCAGGCCCGAGGCGATGCCGGCCTCATGCCGGCGCGAGATCAGATCGAAGGCGCGCGCGTAGGCCTCCTCGGCATCGGCGAGCAAGGCGTTGTCGCGATCGAGTCCACGCAGCTGCAGCAGCGAATCGGCCAGCTGCGCCTGCAGCGCCAGCCGCGCGGCGGCGAGATCCGCGGCGGCCGCGCGCTCCGAGGCCACGCCCGCCTCGACCTGCCGGGACACGCGGCCCCACAGGTCGACCTCATAGCTGAGGTCCAGGCCCAGCGTCGCGCTGTTGTACCAATCGGGCGAGGTCGGCCCGAGCACCCGCAGCGGCCGTCTCTCCGACTGCCGGTCGCGCTGCGCGTTGAGCGAGGTGTTGAGCGTCGGCGACTGCGCGGCGCGCAGGCTGTCGGTGGCCGCCTTCGCCTGCTGATAGCGCGCCAGCGCCGAGGCGAGATCCGGACTGTTCTCGATCAGCCGCTGCTGCAGCGCGTCGAGCTCGGGATCGCCGTAGCCCTGCCACCAGCCATCGAAGGCGATCGCCGCCGTCGAGGCGCCCGCTTCAATCCAAGGGCCACGCGCCTCCTTGAAGGCGGAGGCCATCGGCACGTCAGGCAACTGCGTCCGTGGCGCCTGCGCGCAGCCGGCCATCCATGCCGTCACGGCGAGCGCGATCGCCGCGCTCAGGTGCCGCTTGCCGCGCGTGCTCATGACCGTCCCTTCGGCGACGCCACGGACGTCGACGCGGTCGGCGATGCCGCCGGCTGCGCGACGCGCACGAGCTCGCCCTCGGCGAGCCCGTCCGGAGGATTCGCGATGACGCGATCAGCGGGACCGAGCCCCGCGCCCACTTCAATCCGGGTGCCCATGTCTCGCGCGATCGTGATCCTGCGCAGGCGCACGCGGTTGTCCGCGTCGACAGTCGCGACCTGCACGCCGTCCTTGTTGATGATCACCGCGCCCGGCGGCAGCGACACGCCGCCAACCGCCTGAGCTGCGCCGCCGCTCTTGGCCGGGCCTTCGAAGCGCACCGTCGCGAAGCCGCCCGGCAGCAGTTCGTCCTTGTCGTTGTCCACGGCGAGCTGCACCAGCATCGCCCCGCTCGCCGTGTTGATGGACTGCGACAGCGACCGCACCGTCGCCGCGAAACGCTGGCCCGACCGCTCGGGCACGGTCAGCACGGCCTTGTCGCCGGTGCGCACCTGCACGACCTGTCGCTGCGGCACGTTGACGTAGACGCGCAGCCGCCGCATGTCCGACACGACGAACAGCTCGCTGCCCGGCGCGCCGCCCACGTTGATCAACGCGCCCACGTCGGTATTGCGCGCGGTCACGACCCCATCGAAGGGCGCGCTCAGTTGCGTGAAGCGCTTCAGCGCCTCGATGCGCTCGACGTTGGCCTGCAGCGCCGCCGCCTGCGACTGCTTCGCGGCCATGTCGCCGGTGCGCTCATCCACCTCCTGCCTGGACACCGAGTCCGACGCCAGCAGCCCTTGCCAGCGCTTGGCCGTGCTCGCCGCCAGCGCCGCGTTGCTGCGCGCCGTCGCGAGCTCGGCCTTCGCCTGCATCAGCTGCTGATCGAGGTCAGGGGTCTCGATCTCGGCAAGCTGCTGCCCCGTTTTCACCTTGCCGCCGATGTCGACGTTCCAGCGCTTCAGGTAGCCGCTGACGCGCGCGTAGATCGGTGCGCGCGACCAGGCTTCGATGCGCGCGGGCAACTCGAGCCCGCCCTCGGCCAGCGGCTGCGGCGCGATCAGCGCGACGGTCGGCTGGCCGCGCGCCTCGGCCGCGCCGCGCAGCTGCTCGGCGTTGGACCTGCGGGACCACAGGCCCGCCGCGACGATGACGATCGCCGCCAGCACCGCGACGGTCGCGGCGAGCTTGAAACGAGGGGGACGGGCGGCCTCGACGGCCGTGGCATCAGTTCGCATGGGAGGGATCTCCGGCCCCGGGCAGCGCGGTCGCGGCGCCGGTGGTCAAGTCGTTCGGTTCGAGGGAGTCGGCAGCGGTCGCGGTCCCGCGGTGATGGCGATGCACGAGGCTGAACACCACCGGCACGAAGACCAGCGTCGCGAAGGTCGCGAAGATCAGTCCGCCGATGACGGCCCGGCCCAGCGGTGCGTTCTGCTCGCCGCCTTCGCCCAGGCCCAGCGCCATCGGCAGCATGCCGATGACCATCGCGAGCGCCGTCATCAGCACCGGCCGGAAGCGCACGAAGCCCGCCTCCAGCGCGGCGGCGGTGGCGTCGCCAAGGGCCTCCAGCCGCTCGCGCGCGAAGCTGATCACCAGCACGCTGTTGGCCGTGGCCACGCCCATGCACATGATCGCGCCGGTCAGCGCGGGCACCGACAGCGTGGTGCCGGTCGCGAACAGCATCCACACGATGCCGGCCAGCGCCGCGGGCAGCGCCGACACGATCACCGCCGGATCCAGCCAGGACTGGAAGTTCACGACGATCAGCAGGTAGATCAGCACCACCGCGCCGAGCAGCCCGAACAGCAGGCCCGAGAACGCGCGGTCCATCGTGCGCACCTGGCCGAGCAACTGCACGTTCGAGCCCTTGGGCACCTCGGCCTTCGTCTCCGCGAGCACGCGGCGGATGTCGCCCGCGACCGCGCCGAGGTCGCGATCCTGCGTCGTCGCGTGGATCTGCACCATGGTCTGCACGTCGTACTGGCTGATCAGCGCCGGACCGGTCGCGCGCTGGAAGCTCGCCAGCCCGCCCAGCGTCGAGCCACCCGCCGCCGCGCCATTGCCGATCGGCAGATTGCCCAGCGCGGCGAGCGAATCCAGCTGGTGCTGCGGCGTCTGCATCACGATCGAGTAGCTCACGCCGTTCTGCGGATTCAGCCAGAAGGTCGGTGCGACCTGGCTGCTGCCGGCCAAGTTCACCACCAGGCTGTTGGCGACGTCGCGCGTAGTCAGGCCCAGCAGCTGCGCCTGCGTGCGATCGACGTCGACGTTGAACACCGGCGCCTTGTTGGACTGCTGGATGCGCGCGTCGGCCACGCCGGGGATCGCCTGGATCCGCTTGAGCAACTGCTGGGCGTAGGCGAAATTGGCGTCGACGTCGCGCCCGCGCACCTGCACGTCGATCGGCGCCGGCGCGCCGAAGTTGAGGATCTGGCTGACGATGTCGGCCGGCGGGAACGAGAAGGTCGTGTCCGGGAATTCGCGCGGCAGCGCCTCGCGCAGGCGGCGGACGTAGTCGGCCGTCGGCGGATGGCCTTCCTTCAGCGCGATCTGGAAGTCGCCATCGGAGGTGCCCAGCACGCCGGTGTTGTTGTAGGTCAGGTTGATCGACGACGGCGGCAGGCCGATGTTGTCGACCATGGTCTCGATGCCTTCGGACGGAATGACGCGGCGGATCGCCTGCTCGATGCGCGCGAAGCGCGCGGCGGTCTCCTCCACCCGCGTGCCCACCGGCACCCGCGCATGCATCAGGATCTGGCCCGAATCCACCTGCGGGAAGAAGTTGCTGCCGATGAAGGGCACCAGCGCGAAGGACACCAGCACCACCGCGGCGAAGCCGATCAGGAAGGGCCGCCGCCGGCCGAGCGCCGTCTCCAGCAGCGCGCGATAGCCCTCGCGCACGCGCTCGAAGCGCGCCTCGAAGTCGCGCTGGAAGCGCAGCAGCGGATTGCGCGACGGCGGCTGCGCTAGGTGGCCGTGGCCATCGGTCAGCGGCGCATGCGGACGCAGCAGGTACTTGGCCATCGTCGGCACCAGCGTGCGCGACAGGATGAACGAGCAGACCATCGCGAAGATCACCGCCTCGGCCATCGGCACGAACAGGAAGCGCGACACGCCTTCCAGGAAGAACATCGGGATGAACACGATGCAGATGCACAGCAGCGACACGAAGGCCGGCGTCACGATCTGGCGCGCGCCGTCCATGATCGATTCCTCGACGCCCTTGCCGTGCTCCAGGTGCCAGTTGATGTTCTCGATGGTCACGGTCGCGTCGTCGACCAGGATGCCCACCGCCAGCGCCAGGCCGCCCAGCGTCATCAGGTTCAGCGTCTCGCCGATCGCCGCCAGACCGATGATCGATCCCAGGATCGACAGCGGGATCGACACCGCGATGATCACCGTCGAGCGCCAACTGCCCAGGAACAGCAGGATCATCGCGCTGGTCAGCGCGGCGGCGATCGCGCCCTCGATGGCGACGCCCTTGATGGCCGCCCGCACGAACACCGACTGGTCGTTGATCGGCTTGACCTCGAGCTCGTCGGGCAGCGAGGGCCGCAGCTCGGCGAGCTTGGCGCGCACGCCGTCGACGATCGCGAGCGTGGAGGCCGCGCCGTTCTTCAGCACCGACATCAGCACCGAGCGGCCGCCGTCGACGTGGACGATGTTGGTCTGCGGCGCGTTGCCGTCATGCACGTCGGCGACGTCGCGCAAATAGATGGTCGAGCCGCCGGCCACCTTCACCGGCAGCCGGCCCAGGTCCTCGATCGCGGAGGGCGCGCTGTTGAGCTGCAGCGTGTACTCGAGCTCGCCGATCTTCTGCGTGCCGATCGGCGTCAGCACGTTCTGCGCCGCGAGCGCGCTGGCGACGTCCTGCGCCGACAGCCCGCGCGCCTGCAGCGCGGCGGGGTTCACGTCGATCTGCACCTGGCGCTGCTTGCCGCCGTAGGGCAGCGGCAGCGCCGCGCCCGGCACGGTCACCAGCGGCGTGCGGATGGTGTTGAAGCCCAGGTCGAACAGCTGCTGCTCCGACAGTCCCTTGCCCGACAGCGCCAGCTGCAGGATGGGCACGGTGGCGGCGTTGTAGTTCAGGATCAGCGGCGGCGTCGTGCCGGCCGGCATCTGCCGCACCGCGACCTGCGCGATCGCGGTCACCTGCGCGTTGGCCACCGAGATGTTCACGCCCGGCTGGAAGAAGATCTTCACCACCGAGACGCCGGGATAGGTGTTGGCCTCGATGTGCTCGATGTCGTTGACGGTGGTCGTCAGCGAGCGCTGGAACAGCGTCGAGATGCGTCCCGACATCTGATCCGGTGGCAGCCCGGTGTACTGCCAGGCCACGGCGATCACCGGGACGCGGATCTCCGGGAAGATGTCCGTGGGCGTGCGCATCGCCGCCAGCGGGCCGATGATCAGCAGCAGCAGCGCCAGCACGAAGAAGGTGTAAGGGCGTCGCAGCGCGACGCGCACGGCGGCCATCAGCATGGCCAGGTTCCCACGGTCGGTGTCATCGTTGCTCTCTTCTTGCTGGCCCGGGCCAGACGAGGTGGAGCGCGGATTTTGTGTGTCCGCCCGCGCCCGGATGTTGCTGCCGCGTAATTACCGTACTCGTACGGGATCGGACCGTATTTTTGTACGGACCCGGGCGGCCGCTAACGTACGCGCATTCCTGCCGCTCTTCGCCCGGCTTACAAATTCCCGGGAAAGTCCGGGCGTTTCCGCGCACAGATCGACATTTGAAACAGGCCGTTGCTCCTTAATATGCGGCCCCAGCGGACAGCCCGGCCCTTGCCGAGGCAAGCAGAAACGGTCCGCCAGAAGGACATCGGGCAGTACATGAAGTCGATCGGGTCGTTGGGGACCGCGCTGCGGCGCGGACTGGTCTGGATGCTGGCGGGCTTGCCGCTGTTCGCGATGGCCGCCGGCGCCGCGCCCGCCGTCGACTTCCGCGGCGAATCCGCCTCGCCGCAAGCGCGCGCGATGGCGCGCACCGCCGTCGAACGCGGCGATGCCCGAGGGCTGCCCTTCGCGGTCGTCGACAAGAAGGAAGCCCGGCTCTTCGTCTTCCATGCCGATGGGCGGCTCGCCGGCACCGCGCCCGCGCTGCTGGGCCTGGCCCGCGGCGACAGCGTCGCGCCGGGCGTTGGCCAGATGGTCGCCGCCGGCATCCCGCCGGCCTGGCGCACCACGCCCGCCGGCCGCTACGACAGCCAGCCCGGCCCCAACCTCAAGGGCGAGACCGTCATCTGGGTCGACTACGACGCCGCCTTCGCCATCCACCGCCTGCGCCCGAGCCCGGCCCACGAGCGCCGCGCCGAGCGCCTGGCCTCGCCCTCTCCGGACGACAACCGGATCTCGCTGGGCTGCGTGGTCGTCGCGGGCGAGTTCTTCGACCGCGTCGTCGCGCCGGTGCTTGGCCATGGCGCCGGTGTCGTCTACGTGCTGCCCGAGCCCGCGCCGGCACCGCTGGCGCAGGGTGACGCCACCCGCCAACTCTGACGCCCGGGCCCGAGGCCGCGCGGGCGGCGGCGAGCCCCGCCGCGCTCGTCCCGTTAAACTCGCGCCCTTGCGAATTTTCCGCAGCCACTGGATCTACACCATGTACCGCTGTGCCCCGCCCGCCCTGCCCCGTCGTCGCCTGCTGACGACGTCGGCCGCCAGCACCGCCGCCGCCGCCTTCGCGGTCCTCTCGACCGTCGCCGGCATCGGCGCGTTCACCGCGCCGTCGACCGCCCACGCGCAGATCGTCCCCGGCCACCGCTATTTCCCGCAGCGCGCGCTGCGCGGCGAACTGGTCATCGGCGTCACGCCGGACGTGAAGCTCAACGGCAAGGCCGCCCGGCTCGCGCCCGGCGCCCGCATCCGCAACGCGGTCGACCAGGTCGCCACGCCGGGCTCGCTGTACGACCAGAAGCTGACCGTCCTCTACACCACCGACATCAATGGCCTGCTCATGGACGTCTGGGTGCTGAACGAGGTGGAGCTGGCCAACAAGTCCTGGCCGACCTCCCCGCAGCAAGCCTCCCAGCTGGTCTTCGACCAGGCCAGCCAGGTCTGGCGCAAGCCCTGATCCCCTGAACGCCGGCCCGCCCCGCGGGTCGCGCCGATGTCTCCCGGAGCTCCCCATGAGCAAGAAAGTCTTCATCAAGACCTTCGGCTGCCAGATGAACGAGTACGACTCGGACAAGATGGCCGACGTGCTGCGCGCCGCCGAGGGCTACGAGCCCACCACCGACGTCGAGCAGGCCGACCTGGTGCTGTTCAACACCTGCTCGGTCCGCGAGAAGGCGCAGGAGAAGGTGTTCTCCGACCTGGGCCGCATCAAGCACCTGAAGGCCAAGGGCGTGATGATCGGCGTCGGCGGCTGCGTCGCCAGTCAGGAGGGCGCGGCGATCATCGAGCGCGCGCCCTACGTCGACGTCGTCTTCGGCCCGCAGACGCTGCACCGCCTGCCGCAGATGCTGGCTCAGCGCCAGCAGCAGCTCCGCCCGCAGGTGGACATTTCCTTCCCCGAGATCGAGAAGTTCGACCACCTGCCGCCGGCCCGCGTGGAGGGCGCCTCCGCCTTCGTGTCCATCATGGAAGGCTGCTCCAAGTACTGCTCCTACTGCGTGGTGCCCTACACCCGCGGCGAGGAGGTCAGCCGCCCCTTCGAGGACGTGCTGGAGGAAGTCGCCGGCCTGGCGGACCAGGGCGTCAAGGAAGTGACGCTGCTGGGGCAGAACGTGAATGCCTACCGAGGCAAGATGGGCGACTCCGACGAGATCGCCGACTTCGCGCTGTTGCTGGAGTACGTGGCCGAGATTCCCGGCATCGAGCGCATCCGCTACACGACCAGCCATCCCAACGAGTTCAGCCAGCGTCTGATCGACGCCTACGGCAAGATCCCGCAGCTGGTGAACCATGTCCACCTGCCGGTGCAGCACGGCTCGGACCGCATCCTGATGGCGATGAAGCGCGGCTACACCACGCTGCAGTTCAAGAGCATCGTGCGCAAGCTGCGCGCGGTGCGGCCGGACATCCGCGTCGCCTCGGACTTCATCGTCGGCTTCCCCGGCGAGACCGACGAGGACCACGCCAAGACCATGCAGCTGGTGCGCGACATCGGTTTCGACGCCTCGTTCAGCTTCATCTTCAGCCCGCGCCCCGGCACGCCGGCCGCCAACCTGGCGGACGACACGCCCCATGAGGTGAAGGTGCGCCGCCTGCAGGAACTGCAGGCCGAGATCGAGGCCACCGCGATCCGCTACAACGACAGCCTGGTGGGCAAGACGGTGCCGGTGCTGGTGTCGGGCCATGCGCGCAAGGACGCCACCGAGCTGATGGGCCGCACCGAGTGCAACCGCATCGTCAACTTCAAGGGCCATGAGCGGCTGATGCACCAGATCATCCCGATGCGCATCACCGAGGCCTTCGCGCACTCGCTGCGCGGCGAGGTGCCGATCACCGCCGACCTGGCCGGCTGAGCCGCCCGCTCAGCCTCAGCGCTTGTAGCTGACGCCCCACTGGGCGGCGGTGACGCCCAGCAGCATCAGGCCGTAGCCGGCCATGGTGCCGTCGCGCCCGGTCAGCATCAGCGCGGCGGCGATGCCCATCGTCCCGCCCAGTCCGCCCCAGACGGCCAGCGTGCGCCAGCGCATGCCGGCGACGGTCTCCCGCCAGATCAGCTTGAGCGCCAGCGCCATCAGCGCGGCCACGCCCCAGGCGGGCAGGAACAGGTTGCCGAAATGCCAGACGGCGTCGAGTGGGTCCACGGGTCGGTTCGCTCCGGGCGAGGGGAAAAGGTGTGACGAAAGCGCCATTCTTGACGCATCCCGGGGCGATGAGCGCGCCGCCAAGGCCGGTGCGATGCACGGGTCGGGGCGGAATTTTATAATCGCCGCCATGTCCGTCTTCGCCCTCGGCCTGAACCACACGTCCGCGCCCCTCGACCTGCGCGGACGTTTCGCGTTCACGCTCGAGCAACTGGCGCCGACGCTGCTGCGCTTCCAGGACCAGGTCGGCGCGCCGCAGCGCCGCCGGGCCACCGCGGCGGAAGCCGCCATCCTGTCCACCTGCAACCGCACCGAGCTCTACGTCGCCGGCGACGCCGACATGGTCCGCCCCGCGGTGGACTGGCTGGCGCAGGTGGGCGGCGTCGGCAGCGCGACGCTGATGGACCATGCCTATGTCGTCGAGGACGGCGCCGCGGCCCGGCACGCCTTCCGGGTCGCCAGCGGGCTGGACTCGATGGTGCTGGGCGAGCCGCAGATCCTGGGCCAGCTCAAGCAGGCCGTGCGCGAGGCCGACCAGGCCGGCACCCTCGGCACGACGCTGCACCAGCTCTTCCAGCGCAGCTTCTCGGTCGCCAAGGAAGTGCGCAGCTCCACCGAGATTGGCAGCCACTCGATCAGCATGGCCGCCGCGTCGGTCCGGTTGGCCGCCCAGTTGTTCGAGCACCTCGCCGACATCCGCGTGCTGCTGGTCGGCGCGGGCGAGATGATCGAGCTGGTCGGCACCCATTTCGCGGCCAAGGGCCCGAAGTCGATCTCGGTCGCGAACCGGACGCTGGAGCGCGGCGAGAAGCTCGCCAGCCACCTGGGCGCCGAAGCCTTCCGCCTCGCCGACCTGCCCGACCGCCTGCACGAATTCGACGCGGTGATCTCCTGCACCGCCTCCAGCCTGCCGCTGATCGGGCTGGGCGCCGTCGAGCGCGCGCTGAAGAAGCGCCGCCACAAGCCGATGTTCATGGTCGACCTCGCCGTGCCGCGCGACATCGAGCAGGAAGTCGCCCAACTGGACGACGTCTATCTCTACACCGTGGACGACCTGTCCAAGCTGGTCCAGACCGCCGGCGAGAAGCGCCAGGCCGCCGTCCAGCAGGCCGAGGCCATCATCGAGACCGGCGTGCAGAGCTTCGTCCACTGGCTGGGCCAGCGCCACACGGTGCCGCTGATCCAGGCCCTGCACCAGCAGGCCGACAGCTGGCGCCAGGCCGAGCTCCAGCGCGCCCGCAAGCTGCTGGCCAGAGGCGAGGACATCGACAGCGTGCTGGACGCGCTCGCGCGCGGGCTGACGCAGAAGATGCTGCACGGCGCGATGGCCGAGCTCAACGGCAGCGACGGTGAGCAGCGCCTGCAGATGGCGCAGACCGTGTCGCGGCTGTTCCTGCGCGGCAGCGCGAAGACGCCCGGCCTGCGCGCCGACGCGCTCGGCGACGAAGCGGACTCGTAGCGGCGATCGCCGCCGGCACCGGCGATGCGCCCGGTGCCCGTTCCGCCCGCGGCCACCGCCGCGCCGTGTTTCCCCCCGCCGACCGCTCCGTCCGCTCCCCCTTCGAGGGGCCGCACTCCCTCCGGATTCCCCATGAAAGACGCCCTGCGCCAGCAGTTCGACCGCCTCGGCTACCGGCTGGCGGAACTCGACACCACCCTCGCCGACGGCAGCGTCGCCGCGGACATGAAGCGCTACCGCGCGCTGACGCGCGAGCAGGCGGAGGTGTCCTCGCTCGTCGAGCGCTACCGCCGCTACGTCCAGCGCGAACAGGACCTGGCCGCGGCGCGCGAGTTGCTCGACAGCGGCGACGCGGACATGGCCGAGATGGCGCGCGAGGAGATCGACGCGGCCCAGGCGGACCTCGATCAGCTCGACCAGGAGCTGCAGCTGGCACTGATTCCCAAGGACCCCGACGACGATCGGCCCGCCTTCCTGGAGATCCGCGCCGGTACCGGCGGCGACGAATCGGCGCTCTTCGCCGGCGACCTGACCCGCATGTACACGCGCTTCGCCGAAGCCCAGGGCTGGCGCTGCGAGGTGCTGTCGGCCAATGAATCGGATCTGGGCGGCTACAAGGAAATCGTGCTGCGGCTCGATGGCGACGGCGTCTACGGGCAGCTGAAGTTCGAATCCGGCGGCCATCGCGTGCAGCGCGTGCCGGCGACCGAGTCGCAGGGCCGCATCCACACCAGCGCCTGCACGGTCGCCGTCATGGCCGAGCCGGACGAGGCCGAGGAGATCCAGCTCAATCCCGCCGACCTGCGCATCGACACCTTCCGCGCCAGCGGCGCGGGCGGGCAGCACGTCAACAAGACCGACAGCGCGATCCGCATCACCCATCTGCCCACCGGCCTGGTCGCCGAATGCCAGGACGACCGCAGCCAGCACCGCAACAAGGCCAAGGCGATGGCGGTGCTCGCCGCGCGGCTGCGCGAGAAGGACCGCAGCGAGCGCGCCGCCAAGGAGGCGGCCCAGCGCAAGAGCCTGATCGGCAGCGGCGACCGCAGCGATCGCATCCGCACCTACAACTTCCCGCAGGGACGCCTGACCGACCACCGGATCAACCTGACGCTGTACAAGCTGGGCGCGATCATGGATGGCGACCTCCGCGACGTCCTCCAGGGCCTGCAGCAGGCGCAGGCGGCCGAGCAGCTTGCCGCGCTGGAAGGCGGGGCGACATGAGCATCCGCAATGGCCACGCCGACCCGGGCGCTCGACCGGGCGGCGGCTCCGCGCTGACCGTCATCGACGCCGAGCGGGCCGCGATCGCCGCCGGCCTGCCGCGCGCCGAGGCGCAGTACCTGCTGCAGGCGCTGCTCGGGGTCTCGCGCGCTTGGCTGATCGGCCATGACACGGACCCGCTCGACGCCGTGGCGACGGAGCGCTTCCACCACTGGCTGGCGCGCCGCCTGGATGGCGTGCCGCTGGCGTATCTCACCGGCGAGAAGGAGTTCTTCGGCCTGACGCTGCGCGTCACCCCCGACACCCTGATCCCCCGTCCCGACACCGAGCTGCTGGTGCAGTGGGCGCTGGAGCGCCTGGAGGGGCCGCGTCCCCCGCGCGTCGTGGACCTGGGCACCGGCACCGGCGCGATCGCGCTGTCGATCAAGTCGCAGCGGCCGGACGCCGATGTCCGCATGGTCGACTTCAGCCCGGGCGCACTCGCGGTGGCGCTGGACAACGCGCAGCGACTGGGCTTGCAGGTCGACGGTCACCTGGGAAGCTGGTTCGAGCCCCTGGCGGGTCAGGCCCCCTTCGACCTGATCGTCAGCAACCCGCCCTACGTGGCGGGGGACGACCGCCACCTGGACGCCCTGAAGCACGAACCTCGCACCGCGCTCACCCCCGAAGGGGATGGCCTGGCCGACCTTCGCCACCTGATCGAGGGGGCCCCCGCATGGCTGCGCCCCGACGGGTGGCTGCTGCTGGAGCATGGCTTCGACCAGGCCGACGCCGTCGCCGCGATGCTGCGCGGGCGCGGCTTCCTCGAGGTCGAGACCCGCCGCGACCTCGGCGGCCAGCCCCGCGCCACCGGCGGTCGCTGGCCCGGCTGAGCGCGCGCCGCGTTCGGATCTCAACCATTTGCACCCAACTTCACACGCTGTTTCCACACTGCGGGAACCCGCGCCGGGAATCCGCAACAGTGCCGGGAAACCCCCGCAACTCGATCTGGCGCGGTAACTCGGTGGGGCGTAGCATGGTCTGACTTGGTGCCCGTTTTGAACCATTTCGAAACGGGTGTTGTCGTCAGTCTGGGAGACCTGTCATGCGCGCCGCCCCCTTGCTCTTGCGCCTTGCCGTGGTCCTGGCCGGCAGTGTCTGCATGGCCGGTGCCGCCTGGGCCCAACAAGGCCTGCAGTTGAAGCCCGACCGCAAGGCCTTCACCGCCTGGCAGGCCCGCCTGCAGGTGAGCCAGAGCCAGGACGACGACGCCCTCTCCTTCGACGCCCGCCGCGGCAGCCGCCTGCTGAGCGCCAACCTGCTGGCGGACTATTACCTGACCGGTTCCGGCCTGGGCGCCGGCACGCGTGGCGGCCTGCGGGCCACCGGCGGGCTCATGCTGGGCCCGATGTCGCTGCTGCAGAGCAGCTCCGGCCTGGCGCTCGGCCGCGGCGCGGCCTTGACGCCGTCGCTGTCGGCGGGCAGCCGCAGTCTCAGCCTGCTCACCGGCCCGGATCGCGAGCCCAATCTCTCGCTGTCCTACGTCGGCGTCGGCTACACCAGCTACTCGCTGCGGGGCGGTTGGGGCTTCAGCGCCGACCTGGGCGTGGTCGGTGGCGGCGCCTCCGCGCTGCGCCTGGGCAACAGCGCGCCGCAGGCCGATCTGTCGCAGGACCTGCGCTACCGGCCGGTCGTCCAGTTCGGCGTCAGCTACAGCTTCTGAGCGTCACCGCCGGCGGACCGACGGGCCTTGGGCTCCGCCGAGCGCGGGCATGTCCGCTGCCCGATAATCGCCGGATCGCGCGGCCCGCCGTGCCGTCCCGGCGCGCTCCCGCACACGTCTTCCCGCATCAGCTTTCAGAGGATTCCGCCATGAGCGACGTTCAGCAACGCATCGACGACCTGGTCAAAGGCAACCGGGTCATGCTCTTCATGAAGGGCACCGCCCAGTTCCCGATGTGCGGCTTCTCCGGCCGCGCGATCCAGATCCTGAAGGCCAGCGGCGCCAGCGAGCTGAAGACCTTCAACGTCCTCGAGGACGAGGGCGTGCGCCAGGGCATCAAGGAATACGCGAACTGGCCCACCATCCCGCAGCTCTACATCGACGGCGAGTTCGTCGGCGGCTCCGACATCATGATGGAGATGTACGAGAGCGGCGAGCTGCAGCAGCTGCTGGCCAAGGCCTGATGACGGCCGCCGCGGCGCAGCGTCCGCGCCTGATCGTCGGCATCACCGGCGCGACGGGCGCGGCCTACGGGCTGCAGCTGCTGCGCCGCGCCCGCGCGATCGGGGCGGAAACCCACCTGATCCTGAGCCCCGCCGGCGTGCTGAACGCCCACCATGAACTGGGGCTCGCGCGCGATGCGCTCGAGCGCGAGGCGGACGTTGCCTACGCGCCCGGCGACATCGGCGCCTGCGTCGCCAGCGGCAGCTTCCCGACCGCCGCGATGGTGATCGCGCCCTGCTCGATGCGCACGCTCGCCGCGGTCGCGCACGGGCTCTCGGACAACCTCATGAGCCGCGCCGCCGACGTCACGCTCAAGGAGCGCCGCCGGCTGATCCTGATGGTGCGCGAGACGCCGCTGAACCTTGCCCACCTGCGCAACATGACGGCGGTGACCGAGATGGGCGGCATCGTCTTCCCGCCGCTGCCGGCGCTTTACCTGAAGCCGACCTCGATCGAAGAGATGGTCGCGGAAACGGTCGAACGCGTGCTTGAACTGGCGCAGTTGCCGGGCGCCGCGCCGCAGGCCTGGCAGGGATTGCGTTCCCACGCCTGAACCCGATGCGGCCGGGCATCGAGGGCGCCCGCCGGTGGTCCGACCTGAGCGCTCGCGATCACCCGTGAGCGCGCTCCCGCGCCGGGGCCTCAGCTCTGTCCCGGCATCAGCCAGGCCTTGCGCGCGCCCATCACCAGGTTGGGATACTCGGCCCGACCGCGGCTGCCGTTGTAGCGCCCCAGCGCGAGGAACAGATTGCCCTTCTCGATGTCGAGGTAGTGACGCAGGATCACGCAGCCGAAGCGCAGGTTGGTCTGCATGTGGAACAGCCGGGACACCTGCCCGTCACCGATCGAGCGCGTCCAGAACGGCATCACCTGCATGTAGCCGCGCGCGCCCGCCACGCTGATCGCGTACTTGCGGAAGCCGCTCTCCACCTGCACCAGGCCCAGCACCAGCGCCGGCTCCAGGCCCGCCCGCGCGCTCTCGTACCAGAGCGTCTCCAGGAACTCGATCCGCGTCTGCGCTTCGCTCTTCTTGCGCTTCATGCGCTCGCTCATCTCCCCCAGCCAGCGCAGGTAGGCCAGGCGCGGCTCGATGGCGTCGAAGCGGGGCTTGGGCGGAGCGTCCGAGGCAATCGCCGCCGACAGCGCCGAGCGCACGGCATCGGCCAGCGGCTCTTCCTGCTGGGCACCGGCGACGGCCGGTCGCGGCAGGCAGGCGGCCGCGCCCGCAAGCAGCAGCGCGCGGCGGGAACTCGGGGAGATCGTTGGGGAGCGGAAAGCGGTCACGTCAACGGAAAGAGGATCGGCGGCGATCGACATCGGAAAGGGGGAGGCGCGGCATCGTAACGGCGCTGGCCGGCGCCGTCAGCGCGACAGCCAGCGTTCCAGCGGCAAAGGTCGCGGTCCGCGCGCCCGCGCGAGCAGCAGCCCGCCCACCCAGTACGCCAGCGCCAGCCCCGTGGTGACCAAGGTGCCTGGCTGCCACGACAGCCCCGCGCCGCTGAACAGCGCAAAGCTCAGCACCGAGCTGAACAGATAGAGCGTCAGCGTGTGCCGGCCCAGCGGCGCCAGCGCTTCCAGCAGGCGAGGATCGCGCCGCATCCGCAAGACCAGGGCCGGTACCGCGGCACTGAGCAGCAGCATCGTCGGATAGAGATAGAAGATCGCGTAGCGCCCGGTGACGAAGCTGTCGCCATCGCGCAGGCCCGGCCAGAGCAGCGAGGTGAACGCGATGTTCACCGCCACCGCCGGCCACAGCCAGCGACGCGACCAGCGCCGCAACGCGGGTTCCCAGCGCGGGTGGGAGAACAGGCGCAGCCGCGCCGCCATCAAGCCGCCCGTCATCAGGAGCAGCGGCACCGGGATGCCCAGCGTCATGAAGGCGATCGTCGTCGCGGTGAAGTGGCCGGCATTGCGCAGCGTCCACTCCGCCCAAGGCGCCGGCGCCATCAATGGCACCGAGGGTTCGCCGGCCAGCGGCAGATTCGCCAGCACCACCGTGAAACCGATCACCGCCAAGTTCAGGGCGATCAGCACCCGGATCCGCAGCTTCAGCTTGGCCATCGAGTGGCCGGCCCAGACCGCGAGCAGCGAGCCGGCCACGGCATACAGCGTCAGGATGTCGCCCATGTAGAGCAGGCAGCCGTGCAGCAGGCCCAGCGTCAGCATCTTGGCCAGCCGGCGGCGGCGCTTGACCAGGGCGTCCACCCCGCGCGTCTGCGACAGCCCCTGGCTGTAGCCGAAGAGGAACGCCAGCAGCGCGATGCCCTTGCCAGCCACCAGCGCATGCAGCAGCCAGGACAGCGCCTGGGCCACCAGGCCTTCGTCGCTGGCGGGCGGGCTCAGCGGGCCGGCGTCGGGCAGCGCCGGATAACCGACCCAGTTGACCGCGACCACCGGCAGCAGCGCCAGCGCGCGGAGCGCGTCCACCGCCGCGACGCGCTGCGGCGGACGAGCCGGACTCACGCCAGGCGTTGCTTCAGGTGGGCGACCACCTCGGCCAGCGCCAGCTTGGTGGCGGCGGCATCGCGACGGCCCTGGACCTCGACCTGGCCTTCCTTCAGGCCGCGATCGGAGATCACGACCCGGTGCGGCACGCCGACGAGTTCCCAGTCGGCGAACATCGCGCCGGGGCGCTCGCCACGATCGTCCAGCAGCACGTCGATGCCCAGGTCCAGCAACTCGTCGTAGAGCTTCGTCGCGGCGGCCTTCACGTCCTCGTTGCGGTCCATGCCGATCGGGCAGATCACCACGGTGAAGGGGGCGATCGACGCCGGCCAGACGATGCCGCGCTCGTCGTGGTTCTGCTCGATCGCCGCGCCCAGGATGCGGGTCACGCCGATGCCGTAGCAGCCCATCTCCATCAGCTGCGGCTTGCCGTTCTCGTCCAGGTAGGTCGCGTTCATCGCGGCCGAGTACTTCGTGCCCAGATAGAAGACGTGGCCGACCTCGATGCCGCGCTGGATCGCCAGCACGCCCTTGCCGTCCGGCGACGGGTCGCCTTCGACGACGTTGCGGATGTCGGCGATCAGGTCGGGTTCGGGCAGGTCGCGGCCCCAGTTGGCGCCGGTGAAGTGGAAGTCGGCCTCGTTGGCGCCGCAGACGAAATCGGACATGTTCGCGACCGTGCGGTCGGCGATGACCTTGACCGGCTGCTTCAGGCCGATCGGGCCCAGGTAGCCGGGCTTGCAGCCGAAGTGGGCGTCGATCTCCGCGGCGGTGGCGAAGCGGAAGCCGCCCTTCAGGCCTTCCAGCTTGCCGGCCTTCACTTCGTTCAGGTCGTGGTCGCCGCGCACCAGCAGCAGCCAGACCTGCGACTTGACGATGGTGCCGTGTTCATCGAGTTCGTCGGTCGCCAGCACCAGCGACTTCACCGTCTGCGACAGCGGCAGCTTCAGCAGCTCGGCCACATCGGCGCAGGTCGCCTTGCCGGGCGTCGGCGTCTTCGTCAGCGCCTGCGTCGCGGCACCCCGCGTCGCGATCAGCGACAGCGCCTCGGCCAGCTCGATGTTGGCGGCGTAGTCGCTGGTCGGGCAATAGATGATCGCGTCCTCGCCGGTCTCGGCGATGACCTGGAATTCATGCGAGCGGTCGCCGCCGATCGCGCCGGTGTCCGCCGCCACGGCGCGGTATTGCAGGCCCAGGCGATCGAAGATCCGGCAGTAGGCCGCGTACATGTTGTCGTAGCTGCGGCCGGCCGCGTCCTTGTCGCGGTCGAACGAGTACGCGTCCTTCATCGTGAACTCGCGCCCGCGCATGATGCCGAAGCGGGGCCGGCGCTCGTCGCGGAACTTCGTCTGGATGTGATAGAAGTTTTTCGGCAGCTGCTTGTAGCTGCGCAGCTCCTGGCGGGCGATGTCGGTGATGACCTCCTCCGATGTCGGCTGGATGATGAAGTCACGGCCGTGGCGATCCTTCACCCGCAGCAGCTCGGGGCCCATCTTGTCGAAGCGGCCGGTCTCCTGCCAGAGCTCCGCCGGCTGCACGACCGGCATCAGCAGCTCGACCGCGCCGGCGCGATTCATCTCGGTGCGGATGATGTGCTCGACCTTGCGGATCACCCGCAGGCCCATCGGCATGTAGTTGTAGATGCCGGCGCCCAGGCGCTTGATCATGCCGGCCCGCATCATGAGCTTGTGGCTGACGATTTCCGCGTCGGCGGGGGCTTCCTTGAGCGTGGAGACGAAGAACTGGGAGGCTTTCATGGGCGCAGAAAATAAAAGTCCGCGGTCAGCCGTGCCGCCGCGGAAAAACCGTTCACCACCGAGGGTTAGCGATGATCGCGCCGGGGCTCGGGCCCGGTGCAATAATCAATCCAACGAATGATTTGAGGTTGATTATGCTCGACCGTGAAGGCTTCCGGCCCAACGTCGGCATCATCCTGCTCAACCACAAGAACGAGGTGTTCTGGGGCAAGCGCATACGCACCCATTCTTGGCAGTTCCCCCAAGGGGGCATCAAGCATGGCGAAACGCCCGAGCAGGCGATGTTCAGAGAGCTGCATGAGGAAGTGGGCCTCACCGCAGACCACGTGCGCATCATCGCGCGCACCCGCGACTGGCTGCGCTACGAGGTTCCCGATCACTTCATCCGGCGCGACGCGCGCGGCCACTATCGCGGGCAGAAACAGATCTGGTTCCTGCTCCAGATGACCGGTCGCGACAGCGACATGAATCTGCGCGCGACCGACCACCCCGAGTTCGATGCCTGGCGCTGGAACGAGTATTGGGTGCCGCTGGAAGCGGTGATCGAGTTCAAGCGCGGCGTCTACCAGATGGCGTTGACCGAACTCGCCCGCTTCCTGCCCCGGCTCAATCATCACAATCGCTATCTGCGGGCGGGCATGCGGCCGCCACCGCGCGGCGATCGGCATGGCGGGTCCAACGAGCAGGATCATCACCGGCACGACCGCGTCGACCCTCGGCCTCACGAGCAGGAAGTCGCCGCGCACGCCGCGGATGGTCATTCCCAGGAAGCCCGCGAGCGTCGCGATGCCGCCTCGCCGGTTGCCGCCCCCCAAACCGGTTCGGTGGAGCCGGCGAAGGACTGATCGGACCGGCGCCGCCCTGGAGGCGGCGGACCGGGCAAGACAAAGGCGCCCTCGGGCGCCTTTCTTCTGGGTCGTGGTTGGATGCTCGCGCCGATCGATCAGCGCAGCACGAGGTTGTCGCGGTGGATCAACTCGGGCTCGGCGGCGTAACCCAGCACCCGCTCGATGTCGAAGGACGGCTTGCGCGCGATCAGCCGCGCCTCGGCGCTGCCGTAGTTGGTCAGGCCGCGCGCCAATTCCTTGCCCGTCAGGTCGATGACCGCGATGACGTCGCCGCGATGGAACTCGCCGGACACCTCCTGCACGCCGATCGGCAGCAGGCTCTTGCCTTCGTCGCGCAGCTTGATCGCCGCGCCGGCATCGACGACCACCTTCCCTCGCAACTGCAGATGGTCGACCATCCACTGCTTGCGAGCCGCCAGCTTGGCGGTCGACGCCATCAGGGCCGTGCCGATCGACTCGCCGTGCGCCAGCCGCAGCAGCACGTCGGGCTCCCGCCCCCAGGCGATCACCGTGTTGGCGCCGCTGCTCGCCGCGCGCTTGGCCGCCAGGATCTTGGTGATCATCCCGCCCCGCCCGATGCTCGATCCCGCGCCGCCGGCCATCTCTTCCAGCTCGGGTCTGCCAGCGGTCGCGCGATCGATGAAGCGCGCGTTCGGGTCCTTGCGCGGGTCGGCGGAATACAGGCCCTTCTGGTCCGTCAGGATCACCAGGGCGTCCGCCTCGACCAGGTTGGCCACCAGCGCGCCCAGCGTGTCGTTGTCACCGAACTTGATCTCGTCGTTGACGACCGTATCGTTCTCGTTGATGACCGGCAGCACACGATGCTGCAGCAGCGCCAGCAAGGTCGAGCGCGCGTTCAGGTAGCGCTCGCGATCGGCCAGGTCGGCATGCGTCAGCAGCACCTGCGCGCTGGTGAGGCCCTGTTCGCGCAGCTTGGTCTCGTACATCTGCGCCAGGCCCATCTGGCCGACGGCGGCGGCCGCCTGCAACTCGTGCAGCTCCTTCGGCCGGCTGGCCCAGCCCAGGCGTTTCATGCCTTCGGCGATCGCGCCGCTGGAGACCATCACCACCTCGCGGCCCTCGCGGGCCAGTTCCGCCAATTGGCGGCACCAGTTGCCGATGGCCTCGGCGTCCACGCCCCGCCCCTCGTTGGTCACCAGGCTGGAACCCACCTTCACGACGATCCGTCGCGCGTCCCGCAGGACACCAGTCAATTCGCCGTTCAGGTTGCCGTTGCTCATGCGATGGGAGGATGAGGGAGTCGTGGACCGAAGCCGGAAGTCAGGGCAATGCCGGGGACGCGTTCAGGGCAGCGGGTCGAAGCGCGGATCGCGTTCGGGCGGCTTCTCCGCCTTCTCAGCCTTGTCAGCCTTCTTGCCGCGCGGCGTCTTCGCGGGCGTCGCCCCGGCGGACTCCGCCTTCGCCGCCTTGATCACCTTGGCCTTGGCGGCGCGCGTCTTGCGCGTTTCCTGGAAGGCCTTGGGCGGATCGATCGTCGGCTCGTCGAAGCGCGCATCCGGGTCCTCGACCGGCGGCGCCTGGATCGCGGCGACGTGATCGTAGATGGCGCGGATCAACGGCTCGCAGCCCTCGCGCGTCAGCGCGGAGATCTCGAACACCGGTCCCTTCCACTTGTAGCGCTTGACGAAATCCTTCACGCGGGCGGCGCGCTCCTCGGCCGGCACCATGTCCAGCTTGTTGAGCACCAGCCACCGCGGCTTCTCGTACAACGCCTCGTCGTACTTCTTCAGTTCCTTGACGATGGCCTTGGCCTCCGCGACCGGATCCACGTCGGGATTGAACGGCGCCAGGTCGACCACATGCAGCAGCACGCGCGTGCGCTGCAGGTGACGCAGGAACTGGTGACCCAGGCCGGCACCTTCGGCGGCGCCCTCGATCAGGCCCGGGATGTCGGCGATGACGAAGCTCTTCTCCGGCCCGACGCGCACCACGCCCAGGTTGGGATACAGCGTGGTGAAGGGGTAATCGGCAATCTTGGGGCGGGCATTCGAGACGGCCGCGATCAGCGTCGACTTGCCGGCGTTGGGCTGGCCGAGCAGGCCGACGTCGGCCAGCACGCGCAGTTCCATCTTGATCTTCTTGACCTCGCCCGGCCAGCCGGGCGTCTTCTGACGCGGCGCGCGGTTGGTCGAGGTCTTGAAATGCAGGTTGCCGAAGCCGCCATCGCCGCCCTTGGCCAGCAGCACCGGCACATCGGGCTCGAGCAGCTCGGCGATGATCTCGTCGGTCTCGAGGTCCCGCACGATGGTGCCGACCGGCACCTTCAGCATGATGTCCTCGGCCGCTGCGCCGAACTGGTCCGAGCCCCGGCCCGCTTCGCCGTTGCGCGCCTCGTGGCGCCGCGCATAACGGTAGTCGATCAACGTGTTGAGGTTGCGATCGGCCACCGCATAGACGCTGCCGCCGCGGCCGCCGTCGCCCCCGTCCGGACCGCCGAAGGGAATGAACTTCTCGCGGCGGAAACTGGCGCAGCCCGCACCGCCGTTGCCGGCGGCGATATCGATGGTGGCTTCGTCAACGAACTTCATGGATGGCCTTCAGTCCCGGAGCGGGGCTATCGTAATTCAGGCCCCCGTGCTCCCGCGCGAGGACATGCTTTGAATCGGAGCGAGTCAGGTTTCGCCGGAACTTGCGGTCGGCGCCGGAACCCACAGTCACGGGTCCCGAAAAAACAAAGCCCCGGACGAAGCCGGGGCTCTGGGTCCGCCGGAAGCGGAAGACCAGGTCTTCCGCCCGCGGCGTCAGGACATCAACGCGCTCAGGCCGCCGTGACGACGACGGTGGAGCGGCTGTTTTCGCCCTTGACGGTGAAGGACACCGTGCCGTCGATCAGCGCGAACAGCGTGTGGTCCTTGCCCATGCCCACGTTGGTGCCGGCGTGGAACTTCGTGCCGCGCTGGCGGACGATGATCGAGCCTGCCGAGACGGTCTGGCCGCCGTACACCTTGACGCCAAGCATCTTCGGCTTCGAGTCGCGGCCGTTTCGTGTCGAGCCGCCGCCCTTTTTCTGTGCCATGGATTACTCCTTGATCAGATTGCGAGTGAGTCGAGGATCAGCCGTTGACCGCGCTGATTTCCAGCTCGGTGAACGTCTGGCGATGGCCTTGGCTCTTCTTGTAGTGCTTGCGACGACGCAGCTTGAAGATGCGCACCTTGTCGTGCTTGCCATGAGCCACCACGGTGGCCTTGACGCTGGCGCCAGCAACCAAGGGAGTCCCGATCTTGAGGTCCGCGCCGTTTCCGACAGCCAGCACCTGGTCAATCACGATCTCTTGGCCAACTTCCGCAGCAATCTGTTCTACCTTGATCTTTTCGCCAGCAGCAACCTTGTATTGCTTGCCACCGGTTTTTATGACCGCGTACATATCAGCCCTTTCACATGCGAGCGATCCACGAAGCGCCACGAGGCACCCTGCCGACCGCCCAAGAAAAAACACCGCATGGAGATGCGGAGCCCGAGAATGTAGCACAGGCACCCCTGCTGATGCAAACCCTGAGACGCGCCCAAGCCCGCAGCCATCGGCCTTCGCGCTTGGCGGAACGTCCGGATGCGCACTCCGCCACGGGTCGTCACGGCGCCGGCCAGTCGCGCGGGTGCGCAAGAGCGCGTGGCTCAGCCGGCGCCTCGCGCGGGCCTTCCTATAATCCGCGCTTCCCCTCACCGTGAGTCCAGAGTGCAACCCATTGCCTCTACCCCTGTTGCCGAGGTCCTCGAGGCGCTGAATGCGCAGATGAACGAAGTCGATGCCGTGATCGCGCAGCGGCTTCGATCGGACGTCGCGCTGATCAACCAGATTTCCGCGTACATCATTCACGCTGGCGGCAAGCGGATGCGGCCCAAGCTGGTGCTGATGTTCGCCAACGCGCTGGGCGCCGACTCCCCCGCCAGCCGCGAGCTCGCGGCGGTCGTCGAATTCATCCACACCGCGACCCTGCTTCACGACGATGTCGTCGACGAGTCCGCGCTGCGCCGCGGCAAGCAGACGGCCAACGCCCTGTTCGGCAACGCGGCCAGCGTGCTGGTGGGCGACTTCCTGTATTCGCGCGCCTTCCAGATGATGGTGTCGGTGAATCGCATGCGCGTGCTCGAGGTGCTGGCCGACGCGACCAACGTCATCGCCGAGGGCGAAGTCCTGCAGCTCATGAACATGCATGACCCGGACGTCGCGGTCGACAGCTATCTGCGCGTCATCCGCTACAAGACGGCCAAGCTGTTCGAGGCCAGCGCGCGCCTGGGCGCGGTGCTCGCCGATGCGCCCCCCACCCTGGAGGAAGCCTGCGCCGGATACGGCCGCTCGCTGGGCACCGCCTTCCAGCTGATCGACGACGCGCTGGACTATGAGGGCACCAGCGATTCGCTGGGCAAGAACGTCGGGGACGACCTGCGTGAAGGCAAGCCCACCCTGCCGCTGCTGATCGCCATGGAACGCGGTACCGACGACGACCGCGCCCTGATCCGCCACGCGATCGAGCATGGCGAGGTGGAACGGCTGCAGGACATCGTCGCGATCGTGCGCCGCACCGGCGCGCTGGAGGCGACCCGCGAGGCTGCCCGCGCGGAAGTCGCACAGGCGCGACAACATTTGTCGGCACTCCCCCTTTCCAAGTGGAAAGAAAGCCTGCTAGAATTTGCGGCTCAGTCGGTGGAGAGAAGTTCTTGAACAAACTCTCGATCGAATGACCAAAACGGGGTGTAGCTTAGCCTGGTAGAGCGCTACGTTCGGGACGTAGAGGCCGGAGGTTCGAATCCTCTCACCCCGACCAGGATTCAAAAAAGCCCAAGTGGATCGACCACTTGGGCTTTTTCCTTTTCGGCGCTCCGCGTCGACGCATTCAGCACCCTGCGCCGCCTCGCACCGGGTTCCGCGGCAGATCCCGGGCCCCTGCTACCGAAGACAGCACCAACATCGCACCGTTGGGAATCGGACAGGACATGCCCCCGTCCGCTCCCTACATTCACCCTGCGGCAACGGCCTGCGACGGGCGCATATCCAGGGTCAGCCGGCAGCGCCGTCCGCACTGCCAAGGATCTGATCATGCAAGGCTCCCGCCCCTCCTTCTCGTTGCCCGGCCCCGATGCCGGCACTCCCTCCCGCATGCTTGTCGCAGCACTGATCGCTGCGGCATTCACCCCCCACGAGGCCTTCGCGGCATGCACCGGCACGGCCGGCGCCTGGCTGCAAGCGAGCAACGGCACGACTTGCACCGCCAGCGGCAGCTACTCGAGCACCGGCGCCGCTTCCGGCATGGGCGTCCTGTCCTCGGTTGGCGGCGGCGTGATCAATGCCGCGACCGCCACCACCGTGACCCTGTCGAGCAACGGCCGTTCCGGCGCCTACGCGACCGGCGCCGGCTCGCAGGTCAACTTGCGGGGAGGCGCCACCATCAGTCGCGCGCCCACCGGCAGCGGCAATCAGGGTCTCGTCGCCGATGGCGGCGCGACCATCACGGTCGACGGGCCGTTGACGATCACGCTGCCCAACGGTTCGGGCAACCACGGCGCCCTGGTCCAGGACGCCGGCAGCACGATCACGCTCAATGGCACGACCCAGATCACCATGGGTCGCGGCAGCGCCTACTCGCCGGGCCTGCGCGCCATTGGCGGGACATTGATCGTCAACGGCGATGTGACTGTCAGCACCGCGGGCGATTCGAGGTCCGACGCCGTTGTCGCCGACACCGGCGGAACCGTCACGCTGAACGGCGCAGCGAACCTCAGCACCAGCGGCCTCCAGGCCTCGGGCCTGAAAGTGAAGACGGCCGGAACCATCACCTACAACGGCCCGACCACGATCACCGTCGGCAGCGTCAATGGATCCGGCATCCGGACGGTGACCGCGGGCATCGTGAATGCCGGCGCTTCCTCGACCACCACGATCGATGTCAGCGGCGTCAATGGGCAAGGCGTCTCGGCAAGAGACATCGGGTCGCAGGTGAACCTGGCCGGCGCGGTGACGATCAATGTCACCGGCGTCACGCGGGCGGATGTTCCGGCCGGCAACCCGGAGTCCTACGCGGCCGGCCTGCTGGCCGACCTGGGCGGCGCCATCAACGCGACGGGAACGCTGCATGTCGCCACGAACGACGCCACCAGCTTCGGCGCGCTGCTCGTCGCCGACAACGCCACGATCGCGGCCACCGGCGGTGGCACGATCAGCGCGGCGGGCACCGCCATCGGTTTCGCGCCGGGCGCTTCCCAGCAGGCCCGCTTCGACCGCTTCGTCATCACCAACGCGTCGGGCGACCTCGTTCGCGCCGAGGGCGCCGCCGGCGGCGCGCTGACCTTGAACGACAGCACGGCCACCGCCATCGCGGGAAGCAACGTGATCAGCGCCGTCAACGGCAGCACGCTCACCGCAACGGCAAGTCGCAGCACCTTGAACGGCAACCTCGCCGCCGATGCCTCCAGCGTCCTGAACGCCCGCTTGCTCGAGTCGTCGCGCCTCGTCGGCAGCATCGCGGGAGCCCATCTCACCGTCGACGGCACCAGCCAATGGACGATGACCGCCAACTCCACGTTGAGCGGACTCGATCTCGCCGGCCACATCGCCACCCCCGACCCCGAGCAGGTCTTCACCCCCCGCACCCTGACCGTCGCGGGCAACTGGGTCGGCCAGGGCGGCACGGTGCAGCTGCACACCGCGCTGGGCGGCTCCGACTCGCAGACCGACCGCATCGTGGTCGATGGCGGCACGGTGAGCGGCAGCACCACGCTGCGGATCACCAACGTCGGCGGCCTGGGCGCCCCGACCACCGGAGACGGCATCCGGATCGTCGAGGCGATCAACGGGGCCACGACGACGGCCCAGACCAGCAAGGACGCCTTCAGGCTGGACGGCGACCATGTGGACGCCGGCGCGTACAGGTACAGGCTCCAGGCGGCCGACGCGACCGGCGCCGGCGAAGACTGGTATCTGCGCTCGACCTACCGGACCGATGCAGCGCTCTTCGCCGCATTGCCGGCGCAACTGCGCCAGGCGGACCTGGCCATGCTGGGCAACCTGCACCGCCGCATGGGCGACGACACCGGCGAGGCCGGTCGTCGCGCCTGGGCTCGCGCCGTCTACAGCGACCTCGACATCCGCCAGGCCGGCGACATCGCCCCGCGGAGTCAGGGACACGTCTCCGGCCTGCAGGCCGGCACCGACCTGCTGGTGAACGGCGCCTGGCGCGCGGGCGTCTTCCTCGGCCTGATGGACGGTCGGACCGACGTGGACGGCCGATTCGGGGGCCTCCAGGCGCGGGCCGGCAGCACCGACCTGCAGTCGCGCCATCTCGGCGGCTACGCGACCTGGAGCGATCCAGATGGCTTCTATGCCGATGGCGTGCTCCAACTCGGCCGCCATCGCTACAGCGTGCGTCCGGAGGACGACACGAACTCGACCGCCCGCGCCCGTGGCGTCACGGTCTCCCTCGAAGCCGGCAAGTCGCAACCCGTCGCTGCCGGATGGAGCCTCGAGCCCCAAGCGCAGGTGATCTATCAGGCGAGCCGCTTCGACGACGCACAAATCAGCGGCGCCACCGTGCAGCAACAACCGCAGGGCCGATGGACGGGCCGGCTGGGCCTGCGCCTCAAGGGCGACGTCGCCACCGGCGCCGGCCGCCTGCAACCCTACGCACGCCTCAACCTGTACCGCACGAGCGGCGGACACGACCTCACGCGGTTCGTCGGACCGGCATGGACGACCGACCTCGCCGCCGGCACCGGCGCCAGTGCCGCAGAGCTCGCGGCCGGCTTCACGCTGACCCTTTCCCCGACGGCCAGCGCCTATGGCGAAATGGGACACGTCGCGGCCATCGGCGGCGAGTCTCGTTTCAACTCGTCGCTGCAGGGCAGCGTGGGGCTGAAACTCCGCTGGTAGCCTCCAGCCCTCGCACATTTCCCGCTCAATTTCCAGTGCCCAACGCCGAAATTGCACGGAGCGTCTGACTTCAGTGAATGCCCGGGGCATCCCCGGCGTCACCCCTTCGTTCAAGGGGGTAAAGTGAGAGGTCGTTCCGGCGCCAGCGCCGGGCATCAGGCAAGACCCAACCGATGGCGATATCCGTGGACACCACATTGGCCGAACCCCCTCAGTCCGCCCTGTCCGGCGTTGCCCGCGTGCTGGTGCATGCCGGCAAGCTCAAGCCGCAGGCCGCCGAGGACCTGGTCAAGCTGGCGCGGGAGAAGAAGACTAGCTTCGTCAACGCGGTCATGGCATCGGGGACCGTGTCGCCCTCGGACCTGGCCCATACGCTCTCGCACGCGCTGGCGCTGCCGCTGCTGGACCTGAACGCGGTCGACGCGCACAAGCTCCCGCAGAACATCATCGACGCCAAGCTGGCCACCCAGTACCAAGTCGTCGTGCTGGCACGGCGGGGCAACCGGCTCTTCATCGGCGGCGCCGATCCGACGGAGCAGGAGGCGGTCGAGCGCATCAAGTTCGCGACCCAGCTGACCCCCGAATGGATCATCGTCGAGCACGACAAGCTCGCGAAGCTGCTGGGCATCACGGCCGCGTCGACCGCCGAGGCGCTGGAGGCGATCTCCGGCGAGGACTTCGACTTCGACATCGCCGAGGAAGACGCCCCGCCGCCGGAAGAGTCGCAGGACATCACCGACGTGGAGGACGCGCCGGTCGTGCGCTTCCTGCAGAAGATGCTGGTCGACGCCATCAACATGCGGGCATCGGACCTCCACTTCGAACCGTTCGAGTACCACTACCGCGTGCGCTTCCGCGTCGACGGCGAACTGCGCGAGATCACCCAGCCGCCGATCGCGATCAAGGACAAGCTGTCCTCGCGCATCAAGGTCATCTCGCGGCTGGACATCTCCGAACGCCGCGTCCCGCAGGACGGCCGGATGAAGCTGAAGTTCGGCTCCAAGGCCATCGACTTCCGGGTCTCCACGCTGCCGACGCTGTTCGGTGAAAAGATCGTGATCCGGATCCTGGACCCGTCGTCGGCGAAGCTGGGCATCGAGGCCCTGGGCTACGAGAAGATCGAGAAGGAGCGGTTGCTGCAGTGCATCCACCGCCCCTACGGGATGATCCTGGTCACCGGGCCGACCGGCTCCGGCAAGACGGTGTCGCTGTACACCTGCCTGAACATCCTGAACCAGCCCGGCACCAACATCTCGACCGTCGAGGACCCGGCGGAAATCAACCTGCCCGGCATCAACCAGGTCAACGTCAACGACAAGGCGGGACTGACCTTCTCCGCGGCGCTCAAGGCCTTCCTGCGCCAGGATCCCGACATCATCATGGTCGGTGAGATCCGCGACCTGGAAACGGCCGACATCGCCATCAAGGCGGCGCAGACCGGCCACATGGTGATGTCGACGCTGCACACGAACGACGCGCCCACCACCCTCACGCGTCTGCTGAACATGGGCGTGGCCCCGTTCAACATCGCCTCCAGCGTCCTGCTGATCACCGCCCAGCGCCTGGCCCGCCGGCTGTGCGAAAACTGCAAGGCGCCGGCCGAGTACCCCCGCGAGGCGCTGGTCCGCGCCGGGTTCGCCGAGGAGGAACTCGACGGCAGCTGGAAGCCCTATCGCGCCGTCGGCTGCTCGAATTGCAACAATGGTTATCGAGGCCGTGTCGGTCTTTACCAAGTGATGCCCATCAGCGAGGCGATTCAGCGGATCATTCTGTCCGAGGGAACGGCCATGGACATCGCCGAGCAGGCCCGCGCCGATGGCGTGCGGGACTTGCGGCAGTCCGGGCTGGTCAAGGTCCGGGCGGGCGTCACGACACTGGAAGAGGTGCTGGCGGCCACCAACGAATGACACCGGCGACATGACGCGGCGTCCTCGGGCGCCGCGTTCGTGCGTCTGGCGTCCGGCCACCGGGACCGTTCGAACGAATCAAAGATTGGGAGCGCCAGTCCCCTGGCGCGACGGCAGGAGGTGATATGGCGACGACCACCGCAAGCGGCAAGAGCGCGACCAGCAAGAACATCAAGGAATTCGTCTTCGAGTGGGAAGGCAAGGACCGCAACGGCAAGATCGTGCGCGGCGAGATGCGCGCTGGCGGCGAAGCCGTCATCAGCGCCTCGTTGCGGCGCCAGGGCATCCTGGTCACCAAGGTCAAGAAGCGGCGCAGCTCTGGCGGCAAGTCCATCAAGCAGAAGGACATCGCCGTCTTCACGCGCCAGCTGGCGACGATGATGCGCGCCGGCGTGCCGCTGCTGCAGGCCTTCGACATCGTCGCCCGGGGCAGTCCCAACCCCCGCCTGACCAAGCTGCTGACCGACATCCGCCAGGACGTCGAGACCGGCACCTCGCTGTCGGCGGCCTTCCGCAAGCATCCGCTCTACTTCGACGCGCTGTACTGCAACCTGGTCGAGGCCGGCGAGCAGGGCGGTATTCTCGAAGCGCTGCTGGACCGCCTGGCCATCTACCAGGAAAAGACCGTCGCGCTGAAGGGCAAGATCAAGTCGGCGTTGACCTATCCGATCGCGGTGCTGGTGGTGGCCTTCGTCGTGACGGCGGTCATCATGATCTTCGTGATCCCGGCCTTCAAGGACGTGTTCAAGTCCTTCGGCGCCGACCTGCCCGCGCCGACGCTGTTCGTGATGGCCATGTCCGAGATCTTCGTCGCCTACTGGTGGCTGATCTTCGGCGTCATCGGCGGCGGCCTTTACTTCTTCTTCCAGAGCTGGAAACGCTCGGAGAAGATGCAGAAGTTCATGGACCGGCTGCTGCTGAAGATCCCCGTCTTCGGCCAGTTGATCTACAAGTCGGCGGTGGCGCGTTGGACGCGCACGCTGGCGACGATGTTCGCCGCCGGCGTGCCGCTGGTGGAAGCGCTGGACTCGGTGGGCGGCGCCTCCGGCAACGCGGTGTTCGTCGAGGCGACCGAGAAGATCCAGCGTGACGTGTCCACCGGCGCGTCGCTGACGACCTCGATGCAGACGACGGGGATCTTCCCGGTGATGGTTCTGCAGATGTCCTCGATCGGCGAGGAGTCCGGCTCGCTGGACCACATGCTCGGCAAGGCCGCCGACTTCTACGAAGAAGAAGTGGACGACGCGGTGAAGGCGCTGTCCAGCCTGATGGAACCCATCATCATCGTGTTCCTGGGCACGCTGATCGGCGGCATCGTGATCTCGATGTACCTGCCGATCTTCAAGCTCGGCGCGGTGGTGTAAGTGCTGGACCAGAGCCTGCTGGAAGCGCTGCTGTCGCCCGCTTTCCTCGGCCTGATCGGCCTGTGCGTCGGCAGCTTCCTGAACGTGGTCATCTACCGGACGCCGGTGATGCTGCATCGGACCTGGCTGTCCGATTGCGCGGACCAGCTGGCCCAGGAAGACGACCTGCGCACCCACGCGGGACTGGATGAGGCCAAGGCCAGGCAACTGGCCGCCTCCGTCGCCCCCTTGCGGGAAGCCCTGGACCGCCAGCCCGCGTTCTCGCTGATCCGGCCGGCGTCGCGCTGCCCGCATTGCGGTCACGCCCTGCGCTGGCACGAGAACCTGCCGCTGCTAGGCTGGCTGCGTCTGGGCGGGAAGTGCGCCGCCTGCAAGGCACCGATCTCGCCGCGGTATCCCTTCGTCGAACTGCTGACCGGCCTGCTGTTCGCCGGCATCGCCTGGCGCCTGGGCCCGCAACCGAGCGCCTTGCTCTATTGCGGCTTCGCGGCGGCGCTGGTGGCGCTGGCGGGGATCGACTGGGACACGACGCTGCTGCCGGACAGCATCAACCAACCCTTGCTGTGGGCGGGACTGGTCGCCGCGCATGCGGGCTGGATCCCGGTGTCCTTGCCGAACGCGCTGATCGGCGCGCTGGCCGGCTACCTGTCCCTCTGGTCGATCTACTGGATCTTCAAGCTGGCCACCGGCAAGGAAGGCATGGGCTACGGCGACTTCAAGCTGCTGGCCGCCCTGGGCGCGTGGCTGGGTTGGCAGATGGTGCTGCCGGTCGCGCTGTTCGCCTCGCTGATCGGCGCGGTGGTCGGCATCGCGCTCAAGCTGCGAGGCGGCTTGCGCGAAGGCCGCTATGTCCCGTTCGGTCCGTTCCTGGCGGGCGGCGGGCTCGCGGTGCTGCTGATCGGCACCGCCGAAGTCACCGCCTGGCTCGGTCTGCAGGCGATCTGATCCCGTCCGCCGGGCCTCCCATGCGCATCGGACTCACCGGCGGCATCGGCAGCGGCAAAAGCACCGTGGCGGCGGCGCTGGTGGAACTGGGCGGCGCGCTGCTGGTCGACACCGACGCCATCTCGCGCGCATTGACGGCCCCGGGCGGGGGCGCGATGGCGGCGATCGAAGCCCGGTTCGGCCGACCGTTCGTTGCCAGCGATGGCGCGCTGGACCGCGCCGCGATGCGCGAACTGGCCTTCCGCGATCCCGCTGCGAAACAGACGCTCGAAAGCATCCTCCATCCGATGATCGGCGCCGAGACGGCACGGCAGGCCGCGCTCGCCTCGGCCGGCCAGCGGGTCGTCTTCGACGTGCCCTTGCTGGTCGAGTCGGGCCGCTGGCGGCGCCTCGTGGACCGCGTGCTGGTGGTCGACTGCGACGAATCCACCCAGATCGCCCGGGTGATGGCCCGGTCCGGCCTGAGCGAGGGCGCCGTGCGGGCCATCCTCGCCCAGCAGGCGACGCGGGCGCAGCGTCGCGCCGCCGCCGATGCGGTGATCCACAACGACGGCCTGACCCTGTCGCAACTGCGAGAAGAAGTCGGCCAACTGCTGACCAGTCCCCTGTTCTGACCACCCCTCACCCGGCCAGGGTGATGCATCGGCGCACTGTGGAACAATGGCCCCTTGCCGCAAAGGGATGGTCGACTTGGTCCTCTACGAATATCCGTTCAACGAGAGCATCCGCACGATGCTCAGACTCGAACACCTGTTCGATCGGCTCGGTCAGCTGATGGCGCGCGACACCGCGATGGATCACCACTTCGCGTTGGCCACCATCTTCGAGGTCATGGATGTCGCCTCGCGCGCCGACCTAAAGGCCGACCTGCTCAAGGAGCTGGAACGCCACCGCACGCAGTTCAACGGCTACCGCGGCAATCCCGCGGTCTCGGAAGCGGTGCTGGACGAGGTGGTCGGCCGGATCGACGCCGCGTTCGACAAGCTCAACCAGTTGCCGGGCAAGGCGGGCCACGCGCTCACCACGAACGAATGGCTGATGAGCATCCGGAGCCGGATTTCCATCCCGGGCGGCACCTGTGAATTCGACCTGCCAGCCTACTACGCCTGGCAGCAACTGCTGCCGGTGCGCCGGCGCAATGACCTCATGCAGTGGGCCCAGACGCTGATGCCGATGGCCGAGGCGCTCAACGTCCTGCTGGGCTTGCTGCGGGACAGTGGCTCGCCGCACAAGGTGGCGGCGCATGGCGGCCAGTACCAGCAGAGCCTGCCGCCGGGTCGCAGCTTCCAGCTGCTGCGCATGCGCATCGATCCGAGCCTGGGGCTGATTCCGGAGATCAGCGGCCACCGTCTGATGGTCTCGATCCGCCTGATGCGCCAGGACGAGGACGGGCGCTTGAAACCGGCACCCGTCGACGCCACCTTCGAACTCACCCTGTGTTCCTGACAGCCGTACCGTCATGACCGAGCGATTCATTCCCGCCACCCCGGCGCCGCGCATCGTCCCCTGCCCGACCTGTGGCGGCGACAGCCTGTTCTCGCCGGACAACCTCTGGCGCCCGTTCTGCAGTGAGCGCTGCCGCCAGATCGACCTGGGCCACTGGTCCGACGAGTCCTTCCGGGTGGCCGCGCCCCCGACGACCGTCGACGAGGACGACGCCTCCAAATGAAAGAACCGGCCCTCGGGCCGGTTCTTCATTGCGCGCCTCAGGCGGGAAGCAACTCCCGCCGCACGAGGTCCTGGCGAGCGAGCTCAGGCGTCGTGAACAGGTGGGTGTGCCACCCGAGTTCTTTCGCCGCGGCGATGTTGGCCGGATGGTCGTCGAGGAAGAGCACCTCGTCCGCCTTCGCGCCGAACTGCGCGAGCGCCAGGTCGAAGATGGCCTTCGACGGCTTGGACTCCTTCACCCGGCCCGAGAACACGCCCGACACGAACCAGTCCTTCAGCGGGAAGGTCTGCTCAAGATAGTCCGCGTACGGTTCCGGCATGTTGGACAGGAAGTGCAGCGTGTGCCCCTGCGCCTTCAGGTCGCGGATCAGCGCGGCCGTGCCCTCGATCAGCTTGAGTTCCGACGGCACGGCGTCCATCACCGCCACGATCTCTTCGCGCGGCCAGCCGGTGCGGGCATGGATGCGATCGGCGGTCGTCGGCGCGTCGATCAGCCCCTGGTCGAACGCGCCCCAGTCGCCGCTGTAGGCCTGGAAGAAGTGCTTGGCGATCTCGGCGCCCTCGATCTCGTCGGGAACGCGATGGGCCCAGACGCGGGCCAGGAAGCTCGGCGGATGCCAGTGGAACAGCACCGCGCCGAAGTCGAACACGATCTTCATCTGTGGGGATCTCTACTGCTGAGGGAGAAGGGGATCAGCCGCGCACCTTGGCAAGCAGCCCGGCGGTCGAGCCGTCCAGGCCCGTCGCGTCGCCGGAGCTCAGGCGCGGCAGCAGGCTGTTGCACAGCGCCTTGCCGAGTTCGACGCCCCACTGGTCGAAGCTGTTGATGTTCCAGATCGCGCCGCTGACGAACACGCGGTGCTCGTACAGCGCGATCAGCGCGCCCAGCGACGACGGCGTCAGCGCGTCCAGCAGCAGCGTCGTGCTCGGACGGTTGCCCGGGAAGCTGCGATGGCGGGCGAGCACGTCCGGATCCAGGTCCTTGGACGCCGTAGGCGCGGACTCGGCGCGGGCCGCCTCGGCGGTCTTGCCCTGCATCAGCGCCTGCGACTGCGCCAGACAGTTCGCGAGCAGCTTGACGTGCTGGTCCTTGAGCCGATCCAGCAGTTCACCCCGCACGTGGTCGCCGAAGTTGGGCGTCTTCACCGCGATGAACTCGACCGGGATCACGTCGGTGCCCTGGTGCAGCATCTGGAAGTAGGCGTGCTGGCCATTGGTGCCGGCCTCGCCCCAGACCACGGGGCTGGTGCCGAAGCTCAGCGGATCGCCGGCGCGGTCGACGCCCTTGCCGTTGCTTTCCATCTCCAGCTGCTGCAGATAGGCGGGCAACCGGCGCAGGCCCTGGTGATACGGCGCCACCGAGCGGCTGCTGAAGCCATGGAAATTGCGGTACCAGACGTCCAGCAGGCCCAGCAGCACGGGGAGATTCTTCTCCAGCGGCGCACTGCGGAAGTGCTGGTCCATCGCATGCGCGCCGGCCAGCAGCGCGCGGAAGTTGACCGAGCCCACCGCGATCGCGATCGGCAGGCCGATCACCGACCACAGCGAGTAGCGGCCGCCGACCCAGTCCCAGAAACCGAAAGTCGTGTCGATGCCGAACTCGGCCGCCGCCTTGGCATTGCTGGTGGTCGCCGCGAAGTGGCGAGCGATGTCGGTGCCGCCGCTGTCCAGGAACCAGGCCTTGGCGGCCATCGCGTTGGCCAGCGTCTCCTGCGTCGTGAAAGTCTTGGACGCGACGATGAACTGCGTCGTCTTCGGATCCAGGCCGCGCAGCACCGGGGCCAGGTCGTGCCCGTCCACGTTGGAGACGAAATGCAGCTTCAGCCCCGCCGGCACATACGACTGCAAGGCCTGCACCACCATCGCCGGACCGAGGTCCGAGCCGCCGATGCCGATGTGCACGACATCGGTGATGCCGCTGCTGGCCTGGTCACGCACCCGATCGGCGAAGGCGAGCATGCGATCGAGCGAGGCCTGCACCTCGTCCGAGAACGGCCCCTGGCCGGCGGGCGCGCGCAGCGCCGTGTGCAGCACCGCGCGGCCCTCGGTCGCGTTGATGGGGTCGCCGTTGAAGAGCGCCTCGCGCTGCGACTCCAGCTGCACGTCCCGGGCCAGCTGCAGCAGCAGTTCCAGCGTGCGGGCGTCGATGCGGTTCTTCGACAGGTCCGCGAACACCTCCGGCGCCTGCAGCGACCAGGCCGCGAAACGGCCGGGGTCGGCCGCGAAGGCCTGGCGCACGTCGAACGCGCGGCCGGATTGCTGGAAATGGCTTTGCAGGGCTGCCCAGGTCGGGCTGCGGTCGCAACGCGGGGACTCGGTCATCGCAGGCTTTCGATCATCTGGTCCAGCTTGCCGGCGTCGGCGGCAAACAGGCGGATGCCTTCGGCCAGCTTCTCGGTGGCCATGGCGTCCTGGTTGAGGGCGAAGCGGAACGCCGCTTCGTTGAAGGAGACCTTGGGCAAATCCAGCGCCTTGGCCGCGTCCGCGTCCAGCGCGTGCGTCAGCGGGGCCTCGCTGGCCTGCAGCTGGGCCAGCAGGTCGGGGCTGATCGTCAGCAGGTCGCAGCCGGCCAGCGCCTGGATCTGGCCGACGTTGCGGAAGCTCGCGCCCATGACCTCGGTCTTGATGCCCTGCTTCTTGAAGTAGTTGTAGATCGCCGTCACCGACTTCACGCCGGGATCGTTCGCGCCGGCGTTGGCGGCCTCGTCCCAGTTCGCGCCGGCGGACTTCTTGTACCAGTCGTAGATCCGGCCGACGAAGGGCGAGATCAGCTGGATGCCGTTCTCGCCGCAGGCCACCGCCTGGCAGAAGGAGAACAGCAGCGTCAGGTTGGTGCGGATGCCTTCGAGCTCGAGCTCGCGCGCGGCCTGGATGCCCTCCCAGGTCGAGGCGATCTTGATCAGCACGCGCTCGCGGCCGATGCCGGCGTCCTCGTACATCTGGATCAGGCGGCGCGCACGGGCCAGCGTCGCGACGGTGTCGAAGCTCAGGCGCGCGTCCACCTCGGTCGACACGCGGCCGGGCACGACCTTCAGGATCTCCAAACCGAAGGCCACCAGCACCTTGTCGACCATCAGGTCCAGCGCGTCGGTCTTGTTGGCGGCGACGGTGTCCTCGAGCAGGTGGGCGTAGTCGGGCGACTGCACCGCCTTGAGGATCAGCGACGGGTTGGTCGTCGCGTCACGCGGGGTGAACTGGGCCAGTTGCTTGAAGTTGCCGGTATCGGCGACGACGGTGGTGAAAGCCTTGAGTTGTTCGAGCTGGTTCATGTGCGTGGACGCCTGGGAGGGTCGGGAACGGGACGGAGCGCGTCGGGGTATGGGCTTTGCCCCTCGACGCAGACGGGGAAACCCCCTATTAGAACTGCTTGTGGTCCGCTGCCCGGAGGCTCCGCGCACGTTGACCGGCCCAAGAAACTGGGGCATCATAATTCCGGTAACTCCGTTACATCAAGACATCGCCAACAACTCTTACGCCCGGATGCGGGCGCCGCGCTCATGTCCTTCGATCTCGTCTTTTTTGGTGGCACCGGTGACCTGACCTGGCGCAAGCTGATGCCCGCGCTTTTCCAGGCGTTCCGGCACGGCAAGCTGCCCGAGGGCGGCCGCATCCTGGCCGTCGCGCGCGACGACCAGTCCGATGAGCGCTACCGCGAGTGGCTCAAGGAGCGCTTCCAGGAGGTCGAGGCCGGCAAGCGGCCCAACGACGAGGAGTTCGCCCGCTTCTCCGAGCTGGTGCATTACCGCCGCATGGACCTGTCGCAGCCGGACCATTACGCGCGCCTCAAGGAGTGGCTGGGCGAGCGCAATGCCGACACGGTCGTCTTCTACCTAGCGACGAGTCCCCACCTGTTCACGCAGATCTGCCAGCAACTCGGCGCCGCCGGCCTGAACGGCGACAAGGTGCGCGTCGTGCTGGAGAAGCCGCTGGGCCACGACCTGGCGAGCGCCCAGGAGATCAACCGCGTGGTGCGCTCGGTGTTCGCCGAGACGCAGGCCTTCCGCATCGACCACTACCTGGGCAAGCCCTCGGTGCAGAACCTGATGGCGCTGCGCTTCGGCAACGCGCTGTTCGAGCCGCTGTGGCGCCGCGAGAGCATCGCCAACATCCAGATCACGCTGGCCGAAGGCCTGGGCGTGGGCACCCGCGGGCCGTTCTACGACGGCACCGGCGCGCTGCGCGACATGATCCAGAACCACGCGCTGCAGCTGCTGACGATGATCGCGATGGAGGCGCCCTCCTCCAACGACGCCGACGCCATCCGCGACGAGAAGCTCAAGGTGCTGCGCGCGCTCAAGCCCTTCACCGCCGAGAGCGTCGCACGCGACGTGGTGCGCGGCCAGTACCGCGCCGGCAATGTCGATGGCAGGCAGGTGCCGGGCTACCTCGACGAGGGCAAGATCCCCGCCGACAGCCACACCGAGACCTTCGTCGCGCTCAAGACCGAGATCCAGAACTGGCGCTGGGCCGGCGTGCCCTTCTACCTGCGCACCGGCAAGCGCCTGGCGGCGCGCGACGCGCAGATCGTCATCAACTTCCGTCCGGTGCCGCATCCGATCTTCCCGGGCGGCAGCTGCCCCAACCGGCTGATCATCAAGCTGCAGCCCGAGGACGGCCTGGAGCTGCAGCTGATGGCCAACAAGGGCGGCTCCAGCAACGAGGCGCTGAGCCCGGTCTCGCTCGACCTGGACTTCGACAAGGCCTTCGCCCACACGCGCGTGGGCGCCTACGAGCGGCTGCTGCTGGACGCGATCGCCGGCCGCCTGAACCTGTTCGTGCGCAGCGACGAGCAGGAGCAGGCCTGGCGCTGGGTCGAGCCCATCCTCAACTTCTGGAAGCAGGACAGCACCGGCCCGCGCACCTACGTCGCCGGCAGCTGGGGCCCGCCGGCCTCCAGCGCGCTGGTGGCGCGCGACGGTCACTCGTGGATCGAGGAATGCTGACGCGATGAGCATGCTCGAACGCATCAAGGCCGCGCTGCCGGCACTGCCGCCGGCGGAGCAGCGGGTCGCCAAGCTGCTGCTGGCGGATCCGCGCTCGTTCGCGAACCTGCCGGTCAGCGAGCTCGCCGACCGCTCGCACGTGAGCAAGCCCACCGTCGTGCGCTTCTGCCGCAGCGTGGGCTACGACGGGCTGGCCGACTTCAAGCTGAAGCTGGCCGGCAGCGTCAACGAGGGCGTGCCCTTCGTGCACCGCGCCGTCGACGAGGACGACAAGCCCGGCGACCTGATCGTCAAGGTGGTGGACAACGCCGTTGCGGCGTTGCTCCATTACCGCAACGACGCGGCGAGCCATGCCTTCGAGCGCGCCATCACGGCGCTGTCGGAGGCGGCGCGCCAGCACCGCCGCATCGAGTTCTATGGCGTCGGCAACTCCGGCATCGTGGCGCAGGACGCGCAGCACAAGTTCTTCCGCCTGGGGGTGAACACCTTCGCGTGCAGCGACGGCCACGTCCAGCTGATGAGCGCGACCATGCTGGACAGCGGCGACTGCGCGGTGATCATCTCCAACTCGGGCCGCAGCCGCGACCTGATGGACGCCGCCGAGATCGCCCGCAAGAAGGGCGCGACGACCATCATCATCACCGCCAGCGGCTCGCCGCTGGCGCAGATGGGACAGCTGCCCGGCCAGGTCCTGCTGGCCGTCGACCACCCCGAGGACTACGACCGCTACAGCCCGATGGTGTCGCGGCTGCTGCACCTGATCGTGGTGGATGTGCTGACCACCGGCGTCGCGCTGCGCCTGGGCGAGAACCTGCGGCCGATGCTGCAGGAGATCAAGCGCAACCTGCGGACCAAGCGCTACGCGCAGTAGGCAGCGGGCGGTCGCCCGGCGCCAAAATCGAAAACCCAAAATGACGACGGGCCGCTCATCGCGGCCCGTCGTCATTGGTGCTGGCTCGTCATGCCATCTCGGCGGGCGCCGCGACGTCGGGCCAGAACAGATGCTCCAGCGCATAGACCCGGGCCAGTTCACGCAACTCGCGCGGCGCCTGCTGCAGCGTCAGCTGCCAGCCGTCCTGGCCGCACAAGCGCAGCGCGCTGAGCAGCAGGCTGAGCGCGGCGGAGTCGAAGTCGTTCAGGCCGCTCGCGTCCAGCGTGATGCCGCGACCGGCCGCATTGCCGACCTGCGCCAGCTCGGCGCGCAGTGCGCCCTCGAGCCGCGCCCATTCCTCGGGCGCGTTGTCCAGGCGCAGCCGCGACGGCAGCTTGAGCATCGCCTCAGCCCTTCTTCGCGGCGGAGGCTGCCGGCGCGGGACGGGCGTTGCGCTCGGCCAGCGACTTGATCAGGCCGTCGATGCCCTTGGCGTTGATCTCCTGCGCGAAGCTGTTGCGGTACTGGTCGGCCAGCCAGATGCCCAGCACGTTCACGTCATAGATCTTCCAGCCGCCGTCGGTCTTCTCGACGCGGTAGTCGAGTTGGATGGGATCGCCCTTGCCCCGGATCTCGGTGCGCACGACCACCTCGGTGTCCTCCGGCGCGGCGCGCATCGGCTTCATCGCGATGGTCTGGTCCTTCACCTGCGTCAGCGCGCCGGCATAGGTGCGCACCAGCAGGGTCTTGAACTCATCCTGCAGGCGCTGCTTCTGCTCGGGCGTGGCCTGGCGCCAGAAGCGGCCCACGGCCGAGGAGGTGATGCGCTGGAAGTCCACGTGCGGCATCACCTTGTTGTTGACCAGCTCCATGACCTTGCTGACATCGCCGGCCTGGATCGCCTTGTCGCTCTTGACGGCGTCCAGCGTCTCGATGGACAGCTGGCGGATCAGTTGATCCGGCGTCGAGTTGTCCGCGGCGAACGAGGCCAGCGGGCTCAGCGCGGCGATCGACACGATCGCGTTCAGCAGCAGTCGTTTGGTGGCATTCATGCTTGTCCTTTCTCTCTCTTCATGACACGGACCGGCCCACAACGTGGCAGGTCCGGTGCCGGTTCACCGGCCACCCCCGCGGGCGTTACCGGTTGTTGCCAGGATCAGCGGTCGCCCTGCGGGTTGACCGGCTTCTCGTCCGGGGTGATGACTTCGTAGTCGTCGTCATCGTCTTCCTGCTGTTCCTTGTGGGACTTGATGTTGCGACGCTGCAGGTAGGCGTCGCGGACGAAGGTGTACTTGTCCAGCGCGATGCCATCCAGCATGTCGGTCACCCGCAGCAGGTTGGCACGGGTGTTGATCACCTGCAGCGCGGTGATCGCGAACTTGTATTCGCCGTCATCGAAGAGATAGGCCGGCGAATAGTAGGCGTTGACCGGCAGCGCCACCGAGTCCCGCAGCGAGGACGGGCCCAGCAGCGGCCACACGATGTAGGGCCCGGTCTTGACGCCCCAGTAACCGAGCGTGCGACCGAGGTCCTCGGAGGTCTTCTCCAGACCCGCCGGCGTGGCGATGTCGATCAGGCCGGCGATGCCGAACACCGAGTTCACCGCGACACGCATCGTCTGCGACGCGCCGTTCTTGAAGCGCCCCTGCAGGAACAGGTTGACCGCCGACCAGGCGTCCGAGAAGTTGCCGAAGAAGTTGTCGACCGCCTGGCGCGCGGGTTGCGGCACGAGATCCGAGTAGGCCGTGGCGACCGGGCGCAGCACGTGCTCGTCCAGCTTCTCGTTGAAGTTGAAGACCTTGCGGTTCCAGCTTTCCCAGGGATCGAGGCGGTTGCGCACGCGCGGGCCCGGCGCCGGCGCATCCGCCGCGGCCGCAGCCGCACCGGCCTGCCCCGCCGCGGCCGGCTCGGCGGCCGAACCCGACGGGGCCGAGGCGGCCTGATCCTGGCCTTCCGCCAATGCTTCGTCCGCGGCGTTCGCCGCCGCCTTGTCCGCGGCATCGACGTCGGCGGCGGCTTGTCTCAGTTCGGCCGGCACGGGGACCGACAGGGCCAGCGGCGTCGCCAGCGCCACGTCCAGTGGCGGCGCGATCGCCGGGTCGGCCTGGAACTGGGCCATCGCGGGCGCCGCGGCGCCCAGGAGCGCCGCGCTCAACAGCGCGGCCGCGAGGTCGGTCCGTCGCGCTCCGAGCGCGGGACCGGTCGTGGTGGTGGTCATTGTTTCTCTCCCGAGGCCGGCGCCGCGGAGGCATCGGCCGCCTTGTTATAGAGGAACTGGCCGATCAGGTTCTCCAGCACCACCGCCGACTGCGTCTGCGTGATGATGTCGCCTGCGGCGAGGTTCTTTTCTTCCGCACCCGGCTCCAGTCCGATGTACTGCTCGCCCAGCAGGCCGGAGGTGAGGATCTTGGCCGAGCTGTCCTTGGGGAACGCGACGCCCTGGTTCATGTTCAGGATCACGCGGGCCTGGAAGCTCTTGTCGTCGAAGGCGATGCTGCCCACGCGGCCGACCACGACGCCGGCGCTCTTGACCGCCGCGCCCGGCTTGAGGCCGCCGATGTTGTCGAACTTGGCGGTGACGGTGTAGGTGTCCTGGAAGTTGAGCGTCAGCAGGTTGCCCGCCTTCAGGGCCAGGAACAGCAGGGCCGCGCCGCCCAGCAGCACGAAGAACCCGACCAGCGCGTCATAACGAGAGGATTGCATCAGGCAACTCCAGAAGAACTCTTAATTTCAGTTGTCGGTTCGATGATCCGCGCGCCGCGCGTCAGATCGAGAACATCATGGCGGTCAGGATGAAGTCCAGGCCCAGCACGGCCAGCGAGGACAACACCACGGTGCGCGTCGTCGCCTGCGACACGCCTTCGGGGGTGGGTTTGCAGGCATACCCCTGCAGCAGCGCGACGAAGCTGACGGTCACGCCGAACACGACACTCTTCACGAAGCCGTTGCCGACGTCCTTGAACACGTCGACGCCGCCTTGCATCTGCGACCAGAACGAGCCGGCATCGATGCCGATCAGCGGCACGGCCACCAGCCAGCCGCCGATGATGCCGACGGCCGAGAACACCGCCGCCAGCAAGGGCATCGCGATGAAGCCGGCCCAGAAGCGCGGCGCCAGCACGCGCTGCACCGGGTCGACCGCCATCATCTCCATGGCGCTGAGCTGCTCACCGGCCTTCATCAGGCCGATCTCGGCGGTCAGCGAGGTGCCGGCCCGGCCGGCGAACAGCAGGGCCGCCACCACCGGTCCCAGTTCGCGCACAAGGCTGAGGGCGACCAGCAGGCCGACGGCCTCGGCCGAGCCGTAACGCTGCAAGGTGTAGTAGCCCTGCAGCGCCAGCACGAAACCGACGAACAGCCCGGACACGCCGATGATGGACAGCGAGCGGTTGCCGAGGAAATAGATCTGCTCGCGCACCAGCGCGAAGCGGCGCAGGCAGGCGCCCAGGTGCAGCAGCAGGGCGCCGAGCAGCCGCGCCGACCAGCCCCAGTCGCCGAGCTTCAGGCGCAGGCCTCGCCCGATGGAGGTCGCGAGGCCGATCATGCGGAGATCTCCTGGGGCAGCCCGAAGTCCTCGCGCACCGGCTTGGCGGGCTGATGGAAGCGCACCGGGCCGTCGGACTCGGCGTTGACGAACTGGTGCACCAGCGGATCCTGGCTGTGGCGCAATTCCTCCGGCGTGCCCTGGGCGACGACGCCGCCGTTGGCGACCATCACCACGTGGTCGGCGATGCCGAAGGTTTCATGGATGTCGTGCGAGACGATGACGCTGGTCAGGCCCAGCGCGTCGTTCAGGTCGCGGATCAGGCGGGCGGTGACGCCCAGCGAGATCGGATCCAGGCCCGCGAAGGGCTCGTCGTAGAGCACCAGGTCGGGATCCAGCGCGATGGCACGCGCCAGCGCGACCCGGCGCGCCATGCCGCCGGAGACCTCGTTGGGCATCAGGTCGCGGGCGCCACGCAGGCCGACCGCGTTGAGCTTCATCAGGACCAGGTCGCGGATCATCGGCTCGGGCAGACGGGTGTGCTCGCGCAGCGGGAAGGCGACGTTCTCGAACACGCTGAGGTCGGTGAACAGGGCGCCGAACTGGAACAGCATGCCCATGCGCCGGCGCTGGGCGTAGAGCTGGGTCTGGTCCATCGGCGCCAGGTCCTGCCCGTCGAACAGCACCTGCCCGGACTGCGGGCGCAGTTGCCGGGTCAGCAGCCGCAGCAGCGTCGTCTTGCCGCCGCCGGAGGATCCGATCAGCGCCATCACCTTGCCGCGCGGCAGGGTGACGTTGACGTCCTTCAGGATGACCCGGTCGCCATAACCGACAGTCACGCCCTTCACCTCGATCAGCGGGCGGGCGTCAGGGGAGGAAGAGGGATCGGTGAATGCCATTTCTTGGAATAGATCCGGGACGATGCCGGGCGGCAGGCGTCCGGGAGCCGGGATCATAGGGTAAAGCCCGAATTGATGCCGGAGGACACCTGGGGCGGGGTGGCGATATGCGACAGCCCGATGAAGGGGGATTGACGCCGGGATCGAGGGCTTCGCGACTCGTAACCGCTGGTCACAATGGGCCCGCGTGCGTGGCTTGCCGATGGGCGGGGCCGGTGCACGGGACGCCCGGCGACGCTTGCCCAAGGCGTCGACGGGCGCCAAACCGTGACGGACGTCACAGTCGAAGGCCGCCGCGAGACGGGCGGAATCCGAGGCACGACGAGCGGCCTCGCCTTCCAGGGGCGGCTGCCGATAATTTCAGCAAACAGGAGCGCTTATGTTCGGGAACTTTTCGTCGCCGGCTCGCCGGTCCACGTCGCGTGGCTTCACGCTGATCGAGTTGATGATCGTGGTGGCGATCGTGGGCATCCTGGCGGCGATCGCGCTGCCGAGCTATCGCTCCTATTACATCCGGGGCGCGCTCACCGACGCCGCCACGGGTCTCACCATGATGCGGACCGACATGGAGGCCTATTTCCAGAACTTCCGGACCTACGAGGCGAGTGGCGGCGCAACCCCGCCCTGCTCCGGTGGCAAGAAAGTCGGCAAGTTCACCATCAGCTGCGCCGTGACTGCGAGTACGTACACGCTGACCGCTGCCAGCACGGACAACCTGCTGTCCGGCTTCGAGTTCACCGTCGACCAGGCGGATGCCCGGAAAACCACCAAGGCGCCCACCGGCTGGAATACGTGCACGACCCGCTGGGTCATGGTGAAGGGCGAATCATGCTGAGAGCCGGGTGCCGCGCGCCGCGCGGTTTCTCGCTGATCGAACTGATGATCGTCCTGGCGATCGTCGGTCTGACGACGGCGCTGGCTGCGCCGGCGTTGCGTTCCTGGGCGGCCAATGCGCAGATCCGCACTACCGGCAGCAACCTGACCACCAGTATCCGCCTGGCGCAGGCCGAGGCCATCAACTCCTACCAGCCGGTGGTGTTCTACCGCACCAACGACTCCACCTGTGCCGTCAACTCAAGCGCCTCGGCGACCGGGCGGTACTGGGTCGTCAAGGTGATACCCAACGCACTGATCACGCAGAACACGCCGGCTCCTCCGGTCCAGTGCGGCTCGATCACCGACTCGACGTCCAACATCGCCGTCACCGGTCCGACCGCCATCTGCTTCGGCCCGAACGGCCGGCCGATGCTGCTGACCAATCCGGTGAACGGCGCCAACTGCAACGTCAATCCCGACGGCATCTCGGTCTATTGGGTGGACACGAGCGCCGAGGTGACCAATCTGAAGAAGCTGTCCGTCTGGGTCACGCTGGGCGGAACGGTCCGGCTCTGCGACCGCGAACGACAGCTGTCGGCCACCGTCACCGATGGCTGTGAAATCGTGAACAAGGCGGCCACTCAATGAGCAAGTCGTTCTCCCTTCGTTCTGTCCGGGCCGGCGCACGCACCGGCGCTCGAGGCATGACCTTGATCGAACTGATGGTCGCGATGCTGATCATGACCATCGGCATGGTCGGCCTGGTGGGCATCATGGCGCGCGCCTCGCAGGCCAGTTCCGGCGCCGATGAGAACCAGCGTGCCGCCACGCTCGCCGCGGATCTGGCCAACGACATGTGGCTCTATAACAACCGCAATCCGCCCACCATCGCCGCATGGACCCAGCGCGTGGCGAACTCGGGCCTCGTCGGCGCCGTCGGCGCCGTGGCCGACGCGCCGACCGCGACGCTGACGAACACCAAGCGCATCACGATCCGGTGGAAAACCCCTTCCGGCGCGGACCGCGTCTATTACACCGATGTGCGGCTGAACTGACCATGACGATGCATCGCCGCCCCTCCTCGCCATTGCGCGCGCCTCGCGCCTCCCGAGGATTCACGCTCATCGAACTGCTGATCTCCATGACGATCGGCCTGGTCCTCATGGCCGCGCTCGGCGTCATGATGAACATGTTCGAGAAGTCGAAGCGCCAGAACTCGACCACCTCCGACCTTGCGCAGAGCAGTGGCTATCTGGCCTATGAACTGGACCGGCAGTTCCGCAGCATCGGCTCGGGTCTGTTCCAGAACGCCGGGCTGACCTTCGGGTGTCCGTTGAACGCCATTCGCAATGGGGCTCAGATCCTGCCGCGCCTGACGCCGTTCCCGGCCCCCTTTCAGGCGGTGCCCGCCGCAGTGAACGTCAGCCCGGTCATCGTGTATTCCGGCGCGGGCGCGGACGCCGGCTTCGGCAACGGACCGTCCGATGTCATCCAGTTCATGACCACCTCGGCCGGCCTGAGCGAGACCCCCCAGGAGGTGGTCGCCGGCTCCGTGCAGGTGAACACCTTCACGATGAACAACACGTTGGGCATCCGCAGCGGTGACCTCCTGATGCTCACGGAATCGTCCCGGCCGTGCCTCATCACGCAGGTCGGCCCCAATTTCGTCGGCTCGACTGTGACGGGTGTGCCGCTCAATGGCGAGTTCTACGCGCAGGGGGTGGGCGCGAACAGCCTCGTTGCCTATGGCGTGAGCGCGCCGCTGAGCGTCTCTAACCTCGGCAACGTCGCCGGCAACCAGCCGCGCTTCCAGTTGCTGGGCGTCAGTGCCAACCAGCAACTGGTGGCCTACGACATCCTGCAGCTGAACAACATGCCCAATGCCGACCTGCCGGTGCCGCTGGCGGACAACGTCGTGGACATGCGGGTGCGCTTCGGCGTGGACGCCGCCGGTGTCAGCGACGGCATCATCTCGACCTGGGTCAATCCGGCCGCCGCACCGTTCAATGCGGACGGGCTCAACACAGTCAACCCGGCTCAGGCGTCCAACATCGTCGCGGTCAGCATCTCGATGCTGGTGCGGGGCGACCGGATCGAGCGGGAAGGCGACCCCCTGGTGTCGCCCGGGACCTTCACGATGTTCTCGGCATTGCCGCCGGCAATGCAGATGGTGATCAAGCTCCCGGCCGCCGAGCAGCGCCGCAATTACCGCCTCATCGAGCTGACGATCCCATTGCGCAATGCCATCGTCACTGCGCCCGCGCGCACCCCGCCGCCGTGATGGGCCGCGGCCCCGCCTGTAGTCACGACGCCCCCTTCCCAGAGGCCCCCATGCGATCCTTCGCTCCGCCCCCCGCACCACTCGCGCGCCGCCAGCGTGGCGTGATCATGGTGATCGCGCTGATCACCCTAGCCGTGCTGCTCATCGGCGCCGCCGCGGCGATGAAGTCGATGAACGTCACGCTCGCCAGCGTGGGCTATTTCGGTTTCAAGCGCGAGATGACCAACCAGGGAGAGCGGGCGATTCGTCTGGCCGCCAACGCGTTGTCTCCCGCCGGCACCCTCGGCCCCGCCGCGGCGCGCATGGTCAGCAACCCGGCCCAGAACTACAGCGCCACGATGCTGGCCAGCGACTCGTCCGGCATCCCGCTGGCACTGCTGGACACCACGACCGCAGCGGCCCTCGGCGGTCTGGGCAGCTCCGCCAACGAAATCAAGCTGGACGGCGACAGCATCACCGTGCATTACCTGATCGATCGGCTGTGCGTGAACCCCGGCGCGTTTTCCGCAGCTCATTGTCAGGTGTTGGGTCGGGTGAACAACTTCGGATCGAGGCAGGGCAATCCGAGCCCGCCGCCGCAGCCCACCTACCGCATCACCGTGCGTGTCACTGGTCCTCACAACGCGTACTCGTTCTACCAGAGCACGTTCACCACCCTGGATTAAGCAGAGGCTCACGATGTCCCCCTCTCGTCTTCTCTTGCGCCTGAGCGGCGCGGCGGCCCTGCTGGCCGCGGTGTCGGCGGCCTGTGCGCAAACGGCCCTGGCCGACAAGCCGGTGTTCGCCTCCGTCGCCGTGCCAGGCAACCTGGCGCTGGCGCTGTCGGTGGAATATCCGACCGCAGTCAGCAACGCCCACACGGACGGCACGTACAACCCGACCTCCACCTACCTCGGCTACTTCGATCCGGACAAGTGCTACGACTATCGGCTCGCCGATACCAGCGGCGCGGCCAACGCGATCAAGGTAAATCATTTCGCGCCGACGGCCATGGCGGCCAACCACGTCTGCAGCAAGAAGTGGAGCGGCAACTTCCTGAACTACGCGTCGATGCAGACCATCGATCCGTTCCGCTGGGCGCTGACCGGCGGTTCGCGGGTGGTCGACACGAAGACGGCGACGGTCCTGGAGAAGGCCTACGCCAGTGGCCAGGGCAACACCGGCAACTTCCCTGACCGTGTCATGAACCGGCCGAGCTGGATTGCCGGCGCCACCCCGCTGGTGAGCAAGGGCGGCACGACCTGGAGCGGCCTGAAGCTGCGCATCCAGGGTCTGGGCGTGAGCATGCGCTTCACCAACAGCGGCGACAACAACGCCGGATCGCCCGAAGGATTCGACCCTACCCCAAAGAACGGGTGGTGGGACGACAGCAAGTCCTACAGCGTGGATATCCGCGCCCGGGTCTGCGACAAGACCTTGGGCATTGATTACCTGGAAAAGAACTGCAAGGCCTACGCCGGCGGCACCATCCATAAGCCCGAAGGCTTGATCCAGAACTATTCCAGCCAGATCCGCTTCAGCGCGTTCGGCTACCTCAACGACACAAGGCTGGCGCGCGACGGGGGCGTCCTGCGCTCCCGCCAGAAGTATGTCGGCCCGACCAAGCCCGTGCCAGGCGGGGATCCGGTGGACAACCCGCTGAGGGAGTGGGAGCCAGACACCGGCATCATGCGGAACAACCCCAATGTGGACCTGAACGCGAAGATCAACGACGTCGCGGACATGTTTGCCTATTACGGCGTCACCGTCGATTACAGCGGGGTAATGAATTACCTGAACAAATTCGGTGCATCGGGGTCGTACAAGACCTATGACCCGGTCAGCGAGCTGTACTACGCAGCCCTGCGCTACTTCCGCAATCTGGGCAACGTTGCCAGTTACTCCACCCCCGACGGCTCCAGTTCGGCGGCAACCCAGGCGGACGGCTTCCCTGTCATCTCCAACTGGGGCGACCCGATGGAGTACTCGTGCCAGAAGAACTTCATTCTGGGCATCGGCGACGTCAACACCCATGCGGACCGCAACTTGCCTGGCGCGACCGGCAACTCCGAGCCGACCAAACCCGTGGAAGTCACCAACGACAAGGCGTTCAACGCCGTCGAATGGACGAACCGCGTCGGCAAGCTCAGCGGTGTGAATGACGCCCTTGGCAACGTGCAAGGCTATGGCGGTTGCTGCAACAACAACGGCGCGCTGATCGCGGGCATGGCGTACTGGGCCAACTCGACGGACATCCGTCCCGACCTGGCAAGTGATCCGAATTCAGCCGGCATGCAGACCGTCCAGACCTATTGGCTGGACGTGCTGGAGTTCAGCACCTACAAGTCCAACAACCAGTACTACCTCGCAACGAAATACGGTGGCGCCACCCTGCCTTCCGATTTCGATCCGCTCACACGCACGACTGACCTGAACCAGAGTTGGTGGCACGCCGGCGACAGCACCGACGTCGTCGGCAACCAGCTTCGCCCCGACACGTACTTCACGTCCGCGAAGGCGGACCAGATGGTCAATGGCCTGTCGTCCGCGTTCGCCAGCATCGCCTCTCGGATGAAGGCGTACTCCACCGCCTTCAGCACGGCCTCCCAGCAGATCACGTCCGTGGGCGTGGCCAGCTATGCCACGCAGTACGACGCCAAGGACTGGACCGGAGAGGTCATTGCCAGCACGCTGAGCGCCGCGGACGGAACCTCCGCGACACGCCAGGTCGAGGCCTGGCGGTTCACGCAGAAGCTCAAGGCGCAACTCACCGGCACTGGCTGGAAGGACAAGCGCTTCATGGTGACCTACGACCCCGCGGCCAAGGCGGTTGTGCCGTTCCTGGAAGGCAGCCTCAGTGCCGACCAGAAGAATGCGTTGGCAACCCCCTACGCCGACAAGGTCACCGTTTCCGACTACGTCAACTACCTTCGCGGCGATCGCACCAACGAGGTGGCCTCCAAGTTCCGGGTTCGTTCGGAGTTGGTCGGCGATGTCGTCAACGCCAAGGTGACGGTGGTGCCGCCGCCGTCGTTGACCCTGTCGGAAGGCGCCAACCCCGGCTACAGCGGCTACAAGACCACGGCAAAGAATCGTCCCAACTACCTGGTGGTCGGGACGAACGCGGGCGTGGTCCACGTGATTGACGGCTCACTCACCGGCGACACCGCCGGTCGCGAGATCTTCGCGTATGTGCCCGGCGCGCTGTACAAGGGACCGAGCAGCCCCTCCACCCCCACCGTCGACGGTTTGGCCTCGCTCGGGAACCCGAACTTCAACCATCGCTTCTTCGTCGATGCGCGTCCGGCCACTGCGGATGTGGACTTCGGCTTCACTGGTGGCACGCGGAGCGACGCGGACTGGCGCACCATCGTCGTGGGCGGCTTGGGCAAGGGTGGCCGAAGCGTCTATGCGCTGGACTTGACCGACCTCTCCGGCGTCAACTCCGAGGGTGCCGCCGCGAGCAAGGTACTGTGGGAGTTCACCGCACCCGACATGGGTTTCCTGTACGGCGAGCCGGTCATCACCAAGACCGCCACGCACGGCTGGGTCGTCCTGGTTCCGACCGGCCACAACAATGGCACGGGCAAGGCGCGCATCTACATGCTGAACCCGAAGACCGGCGCGATCATTGCGACGATCAGCGCCAACGACGAACTGTCGGATGACGCCAAGCCCGCCGATCCTGCCGGTCTGAACCAGTTGACGCCGTTCTACCCTGACCTGGCGACCGCAGTGGTCGAGTCGGTCTACGGCGGCGACCTGCGTGGCAACGTCTGGCGCGCGGACCTGCGCTCGGGCAGCTCCGGCTACCCGAACCTGGTGAAGGTTGCGCGTGCGGTGGGTCCCAACAACACGCCGCAACCGATCACGACGGCGGTGGTGCCCATTGGCGACACCACCACCTATCGGCGCTTCCTGGCGTTCGGCACCGGAAAGATGCTGTACGCCAACGACATCAACAGCACGCAACTGCAGCGCCTGTATGGCATCGTGGACGGTACCGTTGCGAAGTTCAGCAACTCGGGCGATGCGCCGACCAATACGGTCTTCCCGATCACCTCGGCCAATCTGGTCCAGCTGACCGACCTGACGCAGAAGGCGAACATCGACTACAAGGTCAAGTCGGGCTGGTACTTCGACCTCTCAAGCGGCTACCGCGTGCTGAACGACCCGACGTACTTCATGAGCGTCGTGGCGTTCTCAGCGACCTTGCCGTCGTCGGCCAACGCCTGCAACCCGGGCGGCACGAGCCGGGTGTATCTGATCGATCTCTCGACGGGCCAAACACAGTTCGCCAACAACGCGGCCTACCTGGACCCCGGCTTCGCTGTGACGGACATGCTGTTCTACAAGACGGACAAGAGCATCGACCTGGTGTTGAGCGGCTCCACCGCATCGACGCCCAACAAGACTTGCAAGGAGGGTGACCCCACCTGCAACGTCTGCCCGGAAGGCGATCCGCTGTGCCGTGCCAAGCCCAATCAAGGCGGGTCGGTCGGCACCAAGATCCTGAACTGGCGCGAGATCCCCTTGCGCAACAGCACGAACGGCGCGCTCTGATCGCCCGCTCCGCAACCGAAGCCCGGCTACCTGCCGGGCTTTTTTTCGTCTTGCCAGCCGCTCGCTACGGCTCCGTGGGCATGAAAAAACCCGCTGTCTCACGACAGCGGGTTTTCGCTTTATGGATCCGACTGATCAACGCGGCAACGCGCTGTCCCCCATCAGGAACTCATCGACCGAGCGTGCCGCCTGGCGCCCTTCGCGGATGGCCCAGACCACCAGCGACTGGCCGCGGCGCATGTCGCCGGCCACGAACACCTTCGCTGCGTTCGTCTTGTAGCCGCCGTTGAAATCGGTGGTCGCCTTGGCGTTGCCGCGCGCATCCTTGGTGACGCCGAAGGCGTCGATGATCGACGCGACCGGGCTGACGAAACCCATCGCCAGCAGCACCAGGTCCGCCTTCAGGACCTGCTCGCTGCCCGGAACCTCGACCATCTTGCCGTTGGACCACTCCACGCGCACCGTCTTCACGCCGGTGACCTTGCCCTTCTCGCCGAGGAATTCCTTGGTCGCGATCGCGAATTCGCGCTCGCAGCCTTCCTCGTGGCTGGACGAGGTGCGCAGCTTGATCGGCCAGTAGGGCCAGGTCAGCGGCCGATCCTCGACCTCCGGCGGCTGCGGCATCAGCTCGAACTGGGTGACGCTCTTGGCGCCGTGGCGGTTGCTGGTGCCGACGCAGTCGCTGCCGGTGTCGCCACCGCCGATCACGATGACGTGCTTGCCGTCGGCGCGCAGCTGGTTCTTCAGCTTGTCGCCGGCGTTGACCTTGTTCTGCTGCGGCAGGAACTCCATCGCGAAATGCACGCCGGCCAGGTCGCGGCCCGGCACCGGCAAGTCGCGCGATTGCTCGGCGCCACCGGCGAGCAGCACGGCATCGAACTTCTCGGTCAGTTCATCGGCCGTGACCACATCCTTGGCCCAGTTGGTGACCTTGGATCCCTCGGGCAGGTGGGCGACCATCACGCCGGTGCGGAACACCACACCCTCCGCTTCCATCTGCTGGACGCGACGGTCGATGTGGCTCTTCTCCATCTTGAAGTCGGGGATGCCGTAGCGCAGCAGGCCGCCGACACGATCGTTCTTCTCGAACACGGTGACGCTGTGACCCGCGCGCGCCAGCTGCTGCGCCGCGGCCAGGCCGGCCGGGCCGGAACCCACGACCGCCACCGTCTTGCCGGTCTTGACCTTCGCAGGTCTGGGCGGCACCCAGCCCTCGGCCCAGGCGCGGTCGATGATCGCGTGCTCGATCGACTTGATGCCCACCGCGTCGTCATTGACGTTGAGCGTGCAGGCGGCCTCGCAGGGGGCGGGGCAGATGCGGCCGGTGAACTCGGGGAAGTTGTTGGTCGAGTGCAGCACCGCGATGGCGCTCTTCCAGTCGGCATCGCCTCCCCGGTACACCAGGTCGTTGAAGTCCGGAATGATGTTGTTGACCGGGCAGCCGCTGTTGCAGAACGGCGTCCCGCAGTCCATGCATCTGGCGCCCTGCTGCTTCGCCTGCTCGACGTTCAGGCCGATGACGAATTCCTTGTAGTTCTTGAGACGCGCCTCGACGGGCTCATAGCCCTCTTCCAGACGTTCGTACTCCATGAAGCCGGTGACTTTTCCCATGGCGGCTCGCTCCTGAATTCCTGAATCTCTTGCGACTTCGATGCGACGGATCAGACCTTGGCCTTGGCGGCGGGCGCCTTGGCGTGGGCGATCGTCGCGGCAGCTTCCTTGGCGGCACCCAGCTCGCCCAGCGCGCGGCGGTACTCCGTCGGGAACACCTTCACGAACTTGGCGCGCGACTCGGCCCAGTGGTCCAGGATGTCGCGGGCGCGCTGGCTGCCGGTCCAGCGGTGGTGATCCTCGATCAGCTTCTTGAGGATCGCCTCATCGGTGCGGGCCTCACCATCGCCGAGCTTGTGCCAGATCGCCTTGTCCATCGTGGCTTCCTGCTCGTGCGCGGGCAGCAGCTTGTCCAGCGAGACCATCGCCGTGTTGCAGCGCTTGGCGAACTGGCCATCCTCGTCGTAGACGTACGCGATGCCACCGCTCATGCCGGCGGCGAAGTTGCGACCGGTCTTGCCGAGAACGGCGACGGTGCCGCCGGTCATGTACTCGCAGCCGTGGTCGCCCGTGCCTTCGACGACCGCGGTCGCGCCGGACAGCCGCACCGCGAAGCGCTCGCCCGCGACGCCGCGGAAGAAGGCCTCGCCCTTGGTCGCGCCGTACAGCACGGTGTTGCCGACGATGATGTTCTTCGTCGCGTCACCCCGGAAGTCGATCGACGGGCGCACCACCACGCGGCCGCCGGACAGGCCCTTGCCGGTGTAGTCGTTGGCGTCGCCGATCAGGTAGAAGGTGATGCCGGGCGCCAGGAAGGCGCCGAAGCTCTGGCCGCCCGTGCCTTCCATCTGGATGAAGATGGTCTGGTCCTCGAGTCCTTCCGGACGACGGCGGATCAGTTCGCCCGACAGCATCGCGCCCACCGTACGGCGAACGTTGGTCACTTCCTGCATGAAGCGCACCTTCTCGCCTTTCTCGAAGGCGGGCAGGCACTTCTCGATCAGCTTGACGTCCAGCGCGCGGTCCAGGCCGTGGTCCTGGTGATCGTTGTGCAGGCGGGCCACGTCGGCCGGCAGTTCCGGGCGATGGAAGACGCGGGTGAAGTCCAGGCCCTTGGCCTTCCAGTGGCTGATGCCCTTCTTCGTGTCGAGCAGGTCGGCGCGGCCGATCAGCTCATCGAACTTGCGGATGCCCAGCTGCGCCATGATCTGGCGCGCTTCCTCGGCCACGAAGAAGAAGTAGTTGACGACGTGCTCGGGCTTGCCGCTGAACTTCTTGCGCAGCACCGGATCCTGCGTCGCGACACCGACCGGGCACGTGTTCAGGTGGCACTTGCGCATCATGATGCAGCCCTCGACCACCAGCGGCGCGGTCGCGAAGCCGAACTCGTCGGCGCCCAGCAGCGCGCCGATGACGACGTCGCGGCCGGTCTTCATCTGGCCGTCGGCCTGCACGCGGACGCGGCCGCGCAGGCGGTTCAGCACCAGCGTCTGCTGCGCTTCGGCCAGGCCCAGTTCCCACGGCGTGCCGGCATGCTTGATCGACGACCACGGCGACGCGCCGGTGCCGCCGTCATGGCCGGCGATCACGATGTGGTCGGCCTTGGCCTTGGCCACGCCCGCCGCGATCGTGCCCACGCCGACTTCCGAGACCAGCTTGACCGAGACGTCGGCGCGCTGGTTGACGTTCTTCAGGTCGTGGATCAGCTGCGCCAGGTCCTCGATCGAATAGATGTCGTGGTGCGGCGGCGGCGAGATCAGACCCACGCCCGGCACCGAATGGCGCAGGAAGCCGATGTAGTCGGTGACCTTGCCGCCAGGCAGTTGCCCGCCCTCGCCGGGCTTGGCGCCCTGGGCCATCTTGATCTGGATCTGGTCGGCGCTGACCAGGTACTCGGTCGTGACGCCGAAGCGGCCCGACGCGACCTGCTTGATGCGCGAGCGCATCGAGTCGCCGTCCTGCAGTTCGTAATCGACCTCGACGACCTTGCTGCCGACGACGTCCGACATCTTCGTGCCGGCCGTGATCTTGATGCCCTTGAGCTCGTTGCGATACCGCGCCGGGTCTTCGCCGCCCTCGCCGGTGTTGCTCTTGCCGCCGATGCGGTTCATCGCGACGGCCAGCGTCGCGTGCGCCTCGGTCGAGATCGAGCCCAGCGACATCGCGCCGGTGGCGAAGCGCTTGACGATCTCGGCGGCCGGCTCGACCTCCTCGAGCGGGATCGCCTGGGTCGGGTCGAACTTGAACTCGAACAGGCCGCGCAGCGTCATGTGGCGGCGGCTCTGGTCGTTGATCAGCTGGGCATATTCCTTGTACGTGTCGAACTTGCCCGAGCGCGTGCTGTGCTGCAGCTTGGCGATCGCGTCGGGGGTCCACATGTGCTCCTCGCCGCGGGTGCGCCACGCGTATTCGCCGCCGGCGTCCAGCATGTGCTCCAGCACCGGGTCGTCGCCGAACGCGGCGCGATGCAGCCGCAGCGCTTCCTCGGCGACCTCGAACACGCCGATGCCGCCGACCTGCGTCGGCGTACCGCGGAAGTACTTCGCGACGAAGTCGGACTTCAGGCCGATGGCCTCGAAGATCTGCGCGCCGCAATAGGACATGTAGGTCGAGATGCCCATCTTGGACATGATCTTCGACAGCCCCTTGCCCACCGCCTTGATGTAGTTGTAGATCGCCTTGTCGGCCGACAGCGCCGCCGGCAGCTCCGCGCTCATCGCCTGCAGCGTCTCCAGCGCGAGGTAGGGATGGACCGCTTCGGCACCGAAGCCCGCGAGCACCGCGAAATGGTGGACCTCGCGTGCCGTGCCGGTCTCGACGACCAGGCCGCAGGTGGTGCGCAGGCCCTCGCGGACCAGGTGGTGGTGCACCGCCGACAGCGCCAGCAGCGCCGGGATGGCGACCCGGTTCGCGCTCAGGTGCCGGTCCGTGATGATGAGGATGTTGTGGCCGCCCTTGATGGCGTCCACGGTTTCAGCGCACAGCGAGGCCAGCTGCGCCTCCACGCCCTCACGGCCCCAGTCCAGCGGGTAGGTGATGTCGAGCTCGTAAGGCTTGAACTTGCCGTTGGTGTGATGCTCGATCGCGCGCAGGCGGGCCATCGATGCGAAGTCCAGCACCGGCTGCGTCACCTCCAGGCGCATCGGCGGGTTCACCGCGTTGATGTCCAGCAGGTTGGGCTTGGGACCGATGAAGCTGTTCAGCGACATCACGATCGCCTCGCGGATCGGGTCGATCGGCGGGTTGGTGACCTGCGCGAACAGCTGCTTGAAGTAGTTGTAGAGCGGCTTGTTCTTATCGGACAGCACGGCCAGCGGGCTGTCGTTGCCCATCGAACCGATGCCTTCCTCGCCGTTCGCGGCCATCGGCGCGAGCAGGAACTTCACATCTTCCTGGGTGAAGCCGAAGGCCTGCTGGCGGTCCAGCAGCGAAGCGGGGAACACCGGCGCGGCCGCTTCCGGCGCGGGGATCTCGTCGAGCTTGACCCGCACGTTCTCGATCCACTGGCGGTAGGGACGCGCGTTCGCGTACTGCGTCTTCAGTTCCTCGTCGTCGATGATGCGACCCTGCTCCAGGTCGATCAGGAACATCTTGCCGGGCTGCAGGCGCCACTTCTGGACCACCCGCGATTCCGGAATGGGGAGCACGCCGGATTCGGAGGCCAGCACGACGAGGTCGTCATCGGTGACCCAGTAGCGGGCCGGGCGCAGGCCGTTGCGGTCCAGCGCGGCGCAGACCTGGCGCCCGTCGGTGAAGACCATGGCGGCGGGGCCGTCCCACGGCTCCATCATCGCGGCGTGGTACTCGTAGAACGCGCGGCGGCGTTCGTCCATCCACTCGTGCTGCTCCCAGGCCTCGGGAATCATCATCATCGCGGCGTGCGCGAGCGGGTAGCCCGACATCGTCAGCAGCTCGATGGCGTTGTCGAAGGTGGCTGTGTCGGACTGGTGCTCGAAGCTGATCGGGTACAGCTTCTTCAGGTCGTCGCCCAGCACCGGCGACTTCATGACGCCTTCGCGGGCGCGCATCCAGTTGAAGTTGCCCTTGACGGTGTTGATCTCGCCGTTGTGGGCCACCATCCGGTACGGGTGGGCCAGCGGCCACTCGGGGAAGGTGTTGGTCGAGAAGCGCTGGTGCACCAGCGCGATCGCGGAAACCACGCGCGGGTCGGCCAGGTCGCGGTAGTACTTGCCCACCTGGTCGGCCAGCAGCAGACCCTTGTAGATGACGGTGCGGCAGCTCATCGACGGCACGTAGTACTCGCGGCTGTGCGTCAGATGGAGCGCCTGGATCGCGCTGGAGGCCGTCTTGCGGATCACGTACAGCTTCCGCTCGAGCGCGTCGGGGACGATGATGTCCGGGCCGCGGCCGATGAAGATCTGGCGAATGATCGGTTCCTTCTCGCGCACGGTCGGCGACATCGGCATGTCGCGGTCCACCGGCACGTCCCGCCAGCCCAGCAGCACCTGGCCCTCGGCCTTGATCGCACGGGCGAGTTCCTGCTCGCAAGCGAGGCGCGAGGCGTGCTCCTTGGGCAGGAAGATCATGCCGACGCCGTATTCGCCCGGCGGGGGCAGCGTGACGCCCTGCCGGGCCATCTCGGCGCGATAGAACTCGTCGGGGATCTGGATCAGGATGCCGGCGCCGTCACCCATCAGCTTGTCCGCGCCGACCGCACCGCGATGGTCCAGGTTCTCCAGGATCTTCAGGCCCTGCTGGACGATGTGGTGGGCCTTCTGGCCCTTGATGTGGGCCACGAAGCCCAGGCCGCAGGCGTCCTTCTCGTTGGCGCCGTTGTACAGGCCATGGGCGGCCAGCTCGCGGATCTCGGTCGCGGACGGGCCGGCCGTCGGCAGCGTGGCGGAAACCGCGTCGGCGGTCGTGGCGGGGGACGACGATTGCGCTGCGCGCGGATCTTGAGCTGCCGACATCGGTGGCCTCCTGAACTCTCGAAAACGAAACCCGCGCAGGTTAAGGCGCGTGCCGGCATGGCACAAGCATAACTAAATGGGGTCAGTCTCGAATTGCAGGATGCGTTGCGGGCGCGAGCCTATTAAATGGGGACAGATAGGAAATGATCATGTTGCCTCCCCCGGCTTCACCTTGCGAGGCCGACCGCGGGGGCGCGGACTCATCGGGCGCTCGCTCAATTCGCCCAGCAGTTGCAGGAAGCGTGCCGATCCGAGCGGCCACCCTTTCAGCGCGGAGTCGATCAGCTTCTGGCGCTCGGTTTCGGTTTCGCCCTCCTCCAACCACCGACGCCAAGCCAGTTCGCGCTCGAATGGGGTATTGCCCAGGGCCCAGAAGCCGGGCGGGTCGCTGATCAGAGGGTCGCGCCGGTGACCGAGATGGTGCGCGGCGGAGGACCACGGGTAGTCGCCGGGATCGCCCAGCCCCGCGCGTCCCGGGTTCAGTTCAATGCTGCGCATGACTGCGAGCAGGTGAGTGTCCGCCTCCAGCGGCGCCGCACGGAAACGGCCTTCCCACAAGGTGCCCACACGGCCGTGGCGGAGGTTGAAGGCGCTCACGTAACGTCGCCCGAGCGCCTGCATCATGCGGCTCAGGCCGTCCGCCGTGGAAGGCGTGGCCAACAGGTGCAGGTGATTCGGCATCACGACGTAGGCGTGGATCGCCACCTTGTGCGTCGCGGCGCTGTCCTGCAGCGCCGCCAGCAAGGCCTTGCGATCTTCGTCGTCGACGACGATCGGCTGCAGGTTGTGACCGCGATGGATCAGGTGATGCAGATGGCCGGCGAGCGCCAGCCGAGGGAGTCTTGCCATGGTGGGGACGGAAGTCTGTCCCCAATTATGGCGCCGGCTGTCGATCGAGCATTCGCAGCCGCCGGAGGCGGCATTCGCCGACGTGGATCAGGCCGCGATGAGACGCTTGCCGGTGAGCCGCTCATGCTCCCTGAGCGCGAACCGGTCGGTCATGCCGGCGATGTAGTCGGCGCAGGCGCGGGCGTGGTCCTCGCCATCCGCGAAATCCGCCGGCAGCCGGCCAGGATCGGTGAGGTAGATCTGGAACAGCTCTCGCAGCACCTGCTCGGCGCGGTCGCGCTGCGCCTGGACCGCCGGATGGCGATAGAGGTTCTTGAAGAGGAAGCGCTTGAGCTCGGTGCTGGCCTGCCGCATGTCGGGGCTGAAGCGCACCAGCGGGCCCTTGGTGCGGGCGTCCTCGGCGTCGGCCGGCGCGGCGGCCTCGATGGCGCTGCGCGTGGCGTCGATGACGTCGTAGACCTGCTGGGACAGCATTCGGCGGATGGTCTCCGCGAGCAGTCGCTTGCCGGTCAGGTCCGGATAAGCCGACAGCGTCTCCCGCAGATAGCGATGCGTCAGCGCCACCTCTTCGAGCTGCTCCAGGGTCACCAGCCCCGAGCGCACGCCGTCGTCGACATCGTGCGCGTTGTAGGCGACTTCGTCGGCCAGGTTGCAGAGTTGCGCCTCCAGGCTCGGCTGGCCGCCATGGAGGAAGCGCGCGGCGACGCCGCCGGGTTCACGCTGCTCGATCCGTTCCGCGTCGCGACGGCTGCAATGCTTGAGGATGCCCTCGCGGCTCTCGAAGCTGAGGTTCAGCCCGTCGAAGGCGGGATACCGCTGCTCCAGCTTGTCGACCACGCGCAGCGACTGCAGGTTGTGCTCGAAGCCGCCATGCGCCTTCATGCAGTCGTTCAGCACGTCCTGGCCCGCGTGACCGAAAGGCGTGTGGCCCAGGTCGTGCGCCAGGGCGACGGTCTCGATGAGGTCCTCGTCCAGGCCCAGGCTGCGCCCGATCGAACGCCCCAGCTGCGCCACCTCCAGCGAATGGGTCAGCCGGGTGCGGAACAGGTCGCCTTCATGGTTGAGGAAGACCTGCGTCTTGTAGACCAGCCGACGGAAGGCGGTGCTGTGGACGATGCGGTCGCGATCGCGCTGGAATTCGCTGCGGGTCGGCGCCGGCGCCTCGGGATGACGGCGACCGCGGCTGCGCGCGGGATCGGAGGCATAGGGCGCGCGCAGCATCGTCATCGTGGGTTGAGCTTCTCAGCGTTGTCCGGGCTCGGTGTGGGCCTCGATCACCTCGGCCACCAGCGCATCGGGGGCGCCCCGCAGGCCGGCCTTGCCCAGGGACTCGATGACGACGAAACGGATCTCGCCGCCCTCGTTCTTCTTGTCGACGCGCATCAGTTCGAGCCAGCGCTCGATCGGCATCCGCGGCGCCTTCACCGGCAGCCGGGCGCGCTCGAGCAGGCGCGTCATCCGGTCGACGAATGCTGGCGGCATCAAGCCCAGTCGTGCCGACAACTCGGACGCCAGCACCATGCCGCAGCCCACTCCTTCGCCGTGGAGCCACTCGCCGTAGCCGAGGCCGGTCTCGATCGCGTGGCCGAAGGTGTGGCCGAAGTTCAGGATCGCGCGCAGGCCGCTCTCGCGCTCATCCTGGCCGACGACCCAGGCCTTGATCTCGCAGCTGCGCCTGACCGCGTGAGCCAGCGCTGACTTGTCGCGTGCGAGCAGGGCGTCGAGGTGGCGCTCGATCCAGTCGAGGAAGTTCGCATCGGCGATCGGTCCGTACTTGATGATCTCCGCCAGCCCGGCGGACAACTCGCGATCGGGCAGGGTATCCAGCGTGTCGAGATCGGCCACCACACGCACCGGCTGGTAGAACGCACCGACCATGTTCTTGCCGCGCGGGTGGTTGATCGCGGTCTTGCCGCCCACCGACGAATCGACCTGCGCCAGCAAGGTCGTCGGCACCTGCACGAAGGGCACGCCGCGCATGTAGATGGCGGCCGCGAAGCCGGTCAGGTCGCCGATCACGCCGCCGCCCAGTGCGTACAGCACCGTCTTGCGATCGGCCGCAACGGCGAGCAGGTGATCGATGACCCGGTCCAGCGAGGCCCAGTTCTTGTGCTGCTCCCCGTCCGGCAGGATGACCGACTCGACCTGCTTGTAATGCGGCGCCAGCTGGCGCTTCAGGCGTTCGAGGTAGAGCGGCGCGACGGTGTCATTGGTGACGATCAGCGCGACGGCCGCGCGCGGCAGGCCGGACCAGGTCGACGCGTCGTCGAAGAGTCCGGGGCCGATCTGGATGTCGTAGCGGCGATCGCCGAGATCGATGGCGACCGTGGTCGCACCGGCGGCCGACGCCGCCGCGGAAGACGTGGAATCAGGAAGCGGAGCGGTCATTCCCGGAAGTGTACGGGGCCTCGCTTGCCCCCACGGTCGCCGCCACCCGGGCCGGGTCGATCAGACCCGCGAGTTCCAGCTGCATCAGGATCATGTTGGCCAGCCCATGCACCGACGGGCGGCTCGACTCGAGCACGAAGTGCGCGCAACGGCGGTAGAGGGGATCGCGCTGGCCATAGAGGTCGCGCAGCTTCGCCAGCGGATTGGACACTTGCAGCAGCGGCCGCTGGGTGTCGTGCTTCAGCCGACGGAAGAGTTCTTCAGGCGACGAGCGAAGGTACACGACTGTCGAATGCGCCTTGAGCCGTTCGCGATTGATCTCGCGCAGCACCGCGCCGCCGCCGGTGGCCAGGATCATTTCCCGGTGCGCTCCCGCGCCCTCGAGCAAGCGCGCGATCACGCGCGATTCGAGGTCCCGAAACGACGCTTCGCCCTGACGGGCGAAGTAGTCCTTGATCGACTCGCCACCGAGATCCTTTTCGATCTCGGCGTCGGAGTCGACGAAAGGCATGTCGAGCTGTCTGGCCAGCAGTCGACCGACGGTGGATTTGCCACCACCGGGCATGCCGACCAGGCTCAACGTCAGTTGCACGCTGCTGGAGTTCCGGGGACAGCGGCCTTGGCCACGTTCTGCGCAAACGTCACCCCAGTACCGCTGGGCGAAGTAACCGTGATGTACACAGTGCCGGACGCAGTGGTGTCCGCGAACTTGACATCGATCGATGCGCCCGTGGGATATGACGTGCTCGGCGTGGTGGCACCGGCCTGGACCGTGACCGTCAGACCATCGCTGCCGGTCGCCGTGACCTTGGTGCCTGCCGGCATCGGATTGAAGGCCACCGGATTGTTGTCGCTGACAAAGAAGAACAGCGACAGGCTCGACGCGCCGCCCGAATAGACGACGCCCGTACCCACCGGAGCCACCTGACGGAGGTTGGGGCGAGCCGCTTCGTCCTGGGAATAGCCCAGCCAGGTCGAACGCTGCACGACGTTATTCGCGTCGCGGTAGTAGCCGTACAGACCACTGCCCTTGGGCTCCTCTCCAAAGGCACCGAAGTCGATCAGTTCACGCTTGTCCGGGCAGGTACCGCGCAGGTTGTCCGGCGCCTTCAGACCCCAGACGATGCCAGCCGTCGAAGACGAGAAGACCGTCTCCACCGCACGACGGACATAAGCCTTGCCCTGGCCCGCATCGCAGGTGTTCGGCACATACGGCGTGTAGGCGGAGAAGCTGAACAGCGAGGTAGCCGGCTGCGTCAGCACGTTGTTCGGGTCATTCGTGCAGACGTTGGTCCCGGTGCTGTCGTTCTGCTTGATGAACTGATCGGTGTTGCTGTAGTGGTTGTTGTACAGGCGGTCCAGGAACACCGAGCCGAGGTTCTGGAACTGCTCGCCGGCATCGTAGACGTTGTTACCGTTCTGGTCGATGAAGGACTCTTCACCCAGCGCATACGCCAGCACCGTGACGCGGCCGTCCGCCGGGCGCGGTTCCGACGAAACAAAGTTCGACGTGGCGCGCGAGATGCCACTGGCGTCCTTGGCCGTGAACACCGTGTTCACCACCTGGCCAGCTTCCGACACGAAGTTGATTGCCGTTCCGTCCGGCACCGGGTTGCCCAGGCGGTCGGACGCGATGATCGAATAGGTGTTCGCCGTGCCGTCACGGCTGCCGCCTTCGATGTTGATCGTCCCCTGAGCCAGCGAGAAGTTCAGCTGCGAAGGCAAACCGACCGCGATGGACAGCGCGCTGGACACGGTGGAGATCGACGTGCCCTTGAGGGTCGCGGACACCCGCACCGGTGTCGGCACCGTGCCGGAATTGACCCGCACCACCACGTCGCCGTTGTTGTCGGTGTTCTTGGTGATCGTCGTCTGCGTTGCACCATCCAGCGTCAGACCACCGGACCAGATGTTGGCGGTCAGGTCGATCGGCTGGTTCGGCACACCGTTGCCGCTGGCGTCCACCAGTCGGAAGGTCACGTTCGCGAACTCGGTGTAGCCCGATCCCTTCAGGTAGATCGTCTGGGTCGAGTTGCTGGTTGACTGGATGCTTTGAGCCGAGGGCTTGCCCAGATTCAGCGACAAGGACTGCGTGGCGGCACTGCCGGCGATGGTCGCCTGATAAGTGTCGGTGTTCTGGAAGCTGCCGCAGCTGTTGTCGCGGAATCGGAACGTCGCCACGCCGGTGCTCGTCGTCACGCTGCTGGCAGGCGTCAAGGTGCCGCGGCCGGCGATGACGCACGCCGACGTCAACGACACGTTCACTGGCGTACCGATCGCGGACGAGGACAGCGCCACCGTCAGCGTGGTTTCACCGTTGGGCGGGAGCGCAGGCAAAGCCAGGTCCGACGTCAGCGAGGTGATCGTGACGTTGGTCGCCGCCAGCTGGAAGCCGGCGCTCGCCGTCACACTGGCCGCGTTGACGCTTGCCGTCGCGGTAATCGTGTCGGCACCGGTGCTGGTGGCGCTGGCCGGAGACAGGGTCACCGTCGCGTCGCCGCTGTCATTGGTCAGTGCCGAGGCCGGCTCGAACTTGCCCAGATTGCCGGTGGTGGCGAACGTCACCACCGTGCCCGGGATCGGAGCGCCAGTGGCGGTCCGCAGCGAAGCGGTCACCGTGGCCGGCGCGTTCGCGGTCACCGTCGACGAGGACAAAGCCAAGGTCATCGTCGGCGTGGTGACCGGCGTGGTGCCACCGCCGCCCGTGCCGCCACCGCCCACCACCGGGGTGCCGGCATCACCACCGCCACCACCGCCGCCGCAAGCGGCCAGCACGGCCACCATCGTGGCCGTCAGCATCAGGCGGGCGGCGCCGCGCGTCATCCCGTTGCCGGCGCCGGCCACTTGTTCGATTCGCTTCATGTCTTGCTACTCCTGCGTCCGCAGCATTTGTTCTGGCCGCGGCATCCTCTCTGATATGCGCTCGCGCCGCCGGCCCTTTCCGGCTCTTGTGGCGGCATTTCTCACGCGAACGCCCTTTGGTTCATGACGGCCGTTGCGGCGAAGCGGCGCCCGAGGCGCCGCCACGATCAGCGCGTGGCCGTGACGCGATCGCTCACCACCTTCGGCGTGATGAAGATCAGCAATTCCGTCTTCGCCGAGCTGCGCGACTTGTTCTTGAACAGATTGCCCAGCAGCGGGATATCGCCCAGGTACGGGACCTTGTTTTCGGTCTCGAGGTCTTCCTGCGTGTAGATGCCGCCGATCACCACCGTGCCGCCGTTCTCGACCAGCACCAGCGTCTGCACATGCTTGTTGTTGATCGCATAGCCCTGGGGGGTCAGCGTGCCGCGGCTGTCCTTGTTCACGTCCACCGTCAGGATGACGTTCCCTTCCGGCGTGATCTGCGGCGTGACTTCCAGCTTCAGCACGGCCTTCTTGAAGGTGATCGAGGTCGCGCCACTGGAGGTCGACTGCTGATACGGGATTTCCTCGCCCTGCTCGATCAGCGCCTTGGTCTGGTCCGCCGTCACGACGCGCGGGCTCGACACCACCTTGCCGCGGCCATCGGCCTCCAGCGCGGAGATCTCCAGGTTCAGGAACCGGTTCGCCGTGGCGCTGAACAGCGACAGCGCGAAGTTGGCCGCCGTCGCACCGCCGAAGGCGTCACCTGAGACATTCGCCGGCAGGTTGACGAACTGCGAGTCGTTGTAGTTGTAGCTCGTCTGCTGGTTGGTCTGCGATCCGACCGCGGAGTAATTGCCGCCAATCGTCACGTAGTTGCTGCCACCGACGTTGTAGCCCGGGATGCCGCCCTGGCGGCCCCGCAGGTCGGAGGCGCCCAGCTTCACACCCAGCGCGCGGCCGAACTTGTCGTCGGCCTCGACGATGCGGGCCTCGATCAGCACCTGACGCACCGGCACGTCGATCTTGGCGATCAGCGCCTGGATCTCTTCCAGCTTGGACGGAATGTCGCTGACGAACAGCTGGTTCGTGCGGGTCTCCCAAATCACGCTGCCACGCGGCGAGAGGATGCGCGACGTGTTCGTGCTGCTACCGCCCTGGTTGTTCTGCCCGGTCAGGCCCTTGGCCACTTCCTCGGCCTTTGTGTAGTTCATCTGGAAGGACTGCGTGCGCAGCGGCTCCAACTGGGCCACGGCCTGCTTCGCCTCAAGCTCGGCCTTTTCCTTGTTGGCCAGCTCTTCCTTCGGCGCGATCCACAGCACATTTCCGGATTTACGCAGTCCCAGCCCCTTGGCCTGCAGGATGATGTCTAGCGCCTGGTCCCAAGGTACGTCCTTGAGTCGCAGGGTCACGTTGCCCGTGACGGTGTCACTGGTCACCACGTTGAAGTTGGTGAAGTCGGCGATGACCTGCAGAAGCGCGCGCACATCGATGTTCTGGAAGTTCAGGCTCAGCTTGTCGCCGCTGTAGCCCGGACCTTGCGTCAGCTTGTTCGGGTCGACCTTCTGGGGCCGCACTTCCAGCACGAACTGGTTGTCGCTCTGGTAGGCGCTGTGCTCCCACGATCCCTTAGGGGTGACGACCAGACGTACACGGTCGCCCTGCTGGGTGGCCGTCACCGTTTGCACGGGCGTCCCGAAGTCAGTCACGTCCAGCTTGCGACGCAGACGTTCCGGAAGCGCACTGCGCAGGAACTCGACCACCAGGGTCTGGCCTTGCTGTTGGATGTCCACGCCAACTTGGCTACTCGGCAGGTTCACAACGACGCGCCCGGCGCCGTCATTGCCGCGGCGAAAGTCGATGTCCTGAAGTGCCTGAGCTGTCGCGTTCTGGCTCGGCGCGAAATGCACCGGCTCGGTGGTCGCCGTGGCGGGGCCCGCGGCGGCGGCCGTCGCGGCCGACGGCGCTGCATCCAGGAAGATCAGCAGCGAGTTGTCCTGCAGCTGCGCGCGGTAGGTGCTCGCCTGACGCAGGTTCAGCACGACGCGGCTGCGGTCGCCGGCTTGCGCCACATTGGCGGAGCGCATGTTGCCGGAGTTGATCTCGACCGCATTGCGGCCCATGCCGTTGGAGACGCCCGGCAGGTCCAGCGCGATGCGCGGCGGCGCTTGCACGGCGAAGCCGCGCGGCAGTTCGGTCAGGGGTTTCGCGAGCTCGATGCGCACGATGTCGGCGCCGCCCTGCTGGGTCGAACTGATCGACCGGATCATGTTCTGGGCCCAGGCCTGCACCGGCATCAGCACCGCCAGGCTCATCGCGCAGGCCAATGCTTGCCAGCGCTTGGCGCGCCCGGCTCGTTCCCTCGTCTGGACGCTCATCGAAGCGTTCTCCACAACAGTGTTCTTCATCGTCCCTGCTCCTGAAGCTGGAGAGTACTGGTGCGTTCAATCCATTCGCCCGCAGCGTCCTGGACGACTTCTCGCAACGTGATTTCGGTCTCGCTGATCTTGGTGATGCGGCCGAAGTTCTGGCCCAGGTAATCACCGACCCGGGCTTGATACAGCAGGTTGTCGACCCGCAGCAGCGCGTAAGGACGACCCTCGCGCGAGACGCTACCGACCATGGCCATGCTGTCCAGCGGGAAGGCTTCCAGCGGCTCGCGACGGCGCTTCATCTCGGCCGCCAGCAGCGAGCTGGGCTGCGCCGCCTCGCGCCGCAGCGCCACCGTCAGCTTCTGGGTGCTGAAGGGGTCAACCACCGCGAGCGCCTCATAGCGCTGCGGCTGGAAGGTCTTGGGCGGCGTCAGCGGCTTGACGGTCGGGCGCGTCTGCTGGCGCTGCTCGTCCATCCACTGCTGCAGTTCGTCGGTTCCAGCGGAGCAGCCCGCCAGGGCGGCACCGACCAGGACGAGACCCAGCAGGCCTCGCGTGCGGTCGGAAGAGCGAACGAGGCGCATCATTTCTTCTTCTCCGCGGCCGCCGCAGCCTTCTTCTGCTCCGCGACCTCGTTGGGGTCGAGGTAGCGATAGGTCCGCGCGGTGGCTTCCATCGTCAGGGTCGCGTTGGTGTCGGTGCGCGGCGGCGCGTTCTGTCCGCCGGTCGCTCCGGGCGCGAGGATCGACATGTCGTGCAGCGTCACGATCCGGGACAGGTTGGACACGTCCGCGGTGAACGAACCGATGTCGTGATAGCGGCCCGTCACCTTGATCGCGATCGGCTGCTCGGCGTAGTAGTCGCGCATGACGATGCCGCCCGGACGGAACAGCTCGAACTGGAGCCCGCGGCCCAGACCGGCCTGGTTGATGTCCGACAGCAGCGCATCCATCTCGGCCTTGCCGGGCAGCTGCTTCTCGAGCTGCAGGACGTATTCCTCAACCTGGCTCTTCTGCTTGCGCAGCTCCGGCAGGTTCACGGCCTGCGTCAGCTTGCTGTTGAAGTCTTCCTTGAGCTGCGGTTCCTTCTCGCGCTCGGCGTCGAGCGCCGACTGCTCGTCCGACAGCACCGCGAACCAGCCCAGCACGACGGTGAGCAGCGCCACCACGATGAACGACACGTAACGCGGCGCCGGCGGCCACTGGCCGGGCTCCTGCATGTTCAGGTTCTGGAACTGGCTGGAGAAGTCCGCGAACCAGGCGTTGAGGTCCAGGTTTTTCAACGTTGCCATGGGGTCCTCACGACTTCTTCGGCGCAGCGCCGGCGCCGCTGGCCGCGCCCGCGGCGGCTTCGGGATTCGCGCTCTTGATGCCGACCTTGATCGAGAAATCGTAGAGGCGGCGTGGATCGCGAGGGTTGATCGGAGCGGCCTTGATCTCGACGAGATCCGGCGCTTCGACCCACTCGGCACGGCTGAGATTACGCAGCATCTCGGACACGCGCTCATTGGACGCGGCCACGCCGGCGATCACGACGACCTTGTTGGTCTGACGCACCGACTGCAGGAACACCCCTTCCGGCGTGAACTGGGCCAGTTCGTTGAGCAGGTGAACCGGCGTGTTGCGATCGCTTTGAAGGTTTTCCACCGCGCGCTGGCGGGCACGCAGTGCCTCGATCTCGGCGCGCAGCGTCGCGATGTCCTTGATCTGCGTGTCGAGCTTGGTGATCTCGGCCTTCAGATAGTCATTGCGCTCCGCCTGGGCGGCGGTCAGTTGCTGCAACAGCAGGTAGATGAACGCGGCGATCAGCAGACCGACGACGAAGGACATTCCCAGCCCGACGAAGAACGCGGCCTTGCGGCGCTTGCGCTTCTCCTCGCGGTGCGGGAGCAGGTTGATCAGAATCACTGAAAGAACCTCCGCATGGCGAGGCCGCAGGCCGTCAGGTACGCAGGGGCTTCACGGCGCAGCTTGGACTCGCGCACCGCGGACCCGAGCACCATGTTCTCGAACGGGTTCACCACCATGCAGGCAAAGCCGGTCAGTTCGGTCACCCGTTCCTTCAGGCCCGGCAGCGTGGCGGTGCCGCCGGCCAGCATCACGTAGTGCACCTTGTGGTGCGGGGTGCTGGTGAAGAAGTACTGCAGCGCCCGGCCGATCTCCTGAGACAGGGAATCGACGAACGGGGTCAGCACCTGGGGCTCATAGTCATCAGGCATTTCGCCGCTGAGCTTCTTCTGCTCGGCCTCCTCGAACGAGAAGCCGTACTGGCGCGAGATCAGCTGCGTCAGTTGCGAACCGCCGAAGGCCTGGTCACGGTCGTAGAGCATTTCGTCGTCGCGCAGCACCTTCAGCGAGGTGGTGTCGGCGCCGATCTCGAACAGCGCGACGAGCGCGTCCTTGCCCTCGTTGGGCAGCGTCTCGACCAGCCGACCCACCGCCATGCGGGAAGCATGCGACTCGATGTCCAGCACGACGGGCTTGAGGCCGGCGGCCTCCGCGAGCGCCTGCCGATCCTGCACGCGGTCCTTGCGAGACGCGGCGATCAGCACCTCGACGTCGCCCACCGACGTGGGGCTGGGGCCGATGACGCAGAAGTCCAGCGACACCTCGTCCAGCGAGAACGGGATGTACTGGTTGGCTTCGGCCTCGACCTGCAGCTCGAGTTCTTCCTCGCGGAGCCCCGCGGGAAGCATGATCTTCTTGGTGATCACCGAGCTCTGCGGCATCGCCAGCGCGGCCTGCCGCGTGCGGCTGCCGCTGCGGGTGACCACCCGCCGGACTGCGTCCGCGACCTCGTCGAATTTCTCGATCTGGCCGTCGGTAATCCAGCCCTTTTCAAATGGCTCGGTCGCGAAACGTTCCAAAACGTATTCGCCACTCGAGTTTTGACTCAATTCCACAAGCTTGACACTGGACGATGAGATGTCCAGGCCAATCATGGGTGGATGCGCACGTCCGCGCAGTAGATCCAACAGCCCCATGATGCGTTCCCCCAACGCGCCGCTCATGCGCCGGTTTGTTAATAAGTTACTTGAATGCTATCAGCAAAGCCTTTGTCAGCCCAAGGCAAAGCGGTCACAGCAAGTAACGCAGCGTTGCGTAACATACACGCCACCGAGGGGTGGTAAAGCGTCGAAAAATGCTCTTTCGACACCCCATTCCGTACGGTTTCGCGGCAGATTTCCGCTTTGCCCAATTCCCCTTTCGACCACCTTGTGAGGGATGTCTCGCGGGGAGGAAAAGGCAGCCGCGCAGTGTCCGCGAAAGTCCCGACAACTCCTGTAACAGTCAAGGGCGGTGGTCCGGGACGCGTCGGGCCGGCTCCGAGGCCGTTCCTATAATCGCCGCTCGCGGCCCGCATCGTCACCCGTAGAGGCCCTGATAGGGCGCGGCCAGGCACGCAAGATTGCACACTCCGGCCATGCCCTCGAAGCATTCCTCCGACAACGAACCCTCCTTCGACGCCCCCTCCGATGCCGGCAAGGGCGCCGCTTCCAAGCCAGACAAGGGCGGCTCCCCCCGCAAGAAGGCCAAGGGGGGAGACAAAACCCGGCGGCCCTGGTTCGTTCGAGCGCTGGGATGGCTGGTCGGGCTGATCCTGGCCGGCGCGGGCGCGGTGGTGTTGCTGGTGGGCATGGCCCTGGCGATTGCCTATCCGCAGTTGCCCGACATCAGCGGGCTGACGGACTACCGCCCCAAGCTGCCGCTGCGCGTGCTCTCCAGCGAGGGTCAGTTGCTGGCCGAGTACGGCGAGGAGCGCCGCAGCTACTCCGACATCCGCGAGATCCCCAAGGTGATGCAGGACGCGATCCTGGCCATCGAGGACGCGCGCTTCTACCAGCACGGCGGCGTGGACTACCTGGGCGTGATCCGTGCCGGCCTGGCCAACGTCAGCGAGTCCAAGAGCCAGGGGGCGTCCACCATCACGATGCAGGTGGCCCGCAACTTCTACCTCTCCACCGAGAAGACCTTCACCCGCAAGATCTACGAGATCCTGCTGGCGCTGAAGATCGAGAGCGCGCTGCCCAAGGAGAAGATCCTCGAGATCTACATGAACCAGATCTTCCTGGGACACCGGGCCTACGGGTTCGCGGCGGCCAGCGAGGTCTATTTCGGCAAGCCGCTCAAGGATCTGTCGATCGCCGAGGCCGCGATGCTGGCCGGGTTGCCGAAAGCACCATCTGCTTACAACCCGATCAACAATCCGCGCCGCGCAGTGTTGCGCCAGCAATACATCATCGACCGGATGCTGGAAATGGGCTTCATCACGCCCGAGCAGCACGCCCAGGCGAAGGCTGAAAAGCTACGCATCCGCCCGCCGCAGGAAGCGGCCAGCCACGCCGAGTACGTGGCCGAGCTGGCCCGCCAACTGATCTTCAGCCAATACGGCGACGAGGCCTACACCCGCGGCCTGAACGTCTACCTGACGCTGCATGCCGACGAACAGGAGCGCGCCTACCGGGCGCTGCGCCGCGGCATCATGGATTACGAGCGGCGGCAGGTGTATCGCGGTCCCGAGGCTTACGTGGACCTGCCGGCCGACCCCAAGGAGTTGGACACCCGGATTGCCGAGGCGCTTTCCGATCACCCCGCCAATGACGAGTTGCTGGCGGCCGTGGTGCTGGAAGCCAGCCCCAAGCAGGTCGTGGCGGCGCTGCAGAGCGGTGAGTCGGTGACGATCACCGGCGATGGCCTCAAGCCGGCGACCTCCGGCCTGTCCGAGAAGGGCAATCCCAAGACGCGCATCCGACGCGGCGCAGTGATCCGTGTGATCAAGCTGGTCAAGAACAACAAGGACGAGTGGACGATTACCCAGTTGCCGGAAGTCGAGGGCGCGATGGTGGCGCTCAGTCCGAAGGACGGCAGCGTGCGCGCGCTGGTCGGTGGCTTCGACTACAACAAGAACAAGTTCAACCACGTCACGCAGGCCTGGCGACAACCCGGCTCGAGCTTCAAGCCGTTCATCTATTCGGCGGCGCTGGAAAAGGGCTTCAACGGCGCCACCATCGTCAATGACGGTCCGCTGTTCTTCGACGCCACGACGACGGGCAGCCAGCCTTGGGAGCCGAAGAACTACGACGGCCAGTTCGATGGCCCGATGCCGCTGCGGCGAGCGTTGGCCAAGTCCAAGAACATGGTGTCGATCCGGGTGCTGCAGTCAGTGGGCGTCAAGTACGCGCAGGACTGGATCACACGCTTCGGTTTCGATGCCGACAAGCACCCGGCCTACCTCACGATGGCACTGGGCGCCGGCTCGGTGACGCCCATGCAGATGGCGCAGGCGTATTCGGTGTTCGCCAACGGCGGCTACCGGATCGCGCCGCAACTGGTGCAGCGCATCACCGACCACGCCGGGCGCGTGCTGTATCAGCAGCAAGCGAAGCCCTTCGAGGATTCGCAGCGCGCGATCGAGCCGCGCAACGCCTTCCTGATGGACAGCCTCCTGCAGGAGGTGGCGCGCAGCGGCACGGCGGCGCGCACGCAGGCCACGCTCAAGCGGCCCGACATCTACGGCAAGACCGGCACGACCAACGATTCGATGGACGCCTGGTTCGCGGGCTTCCAGCCGGACCTGGTCTCGGTCGTCTGGATCGGCTACGACCAGCCTCGCAAGCTGGGCGACCGCGAGACCGGCGGCGGACTCGCGCTGCCGGTGTGGATCGAGTTCATGCAGTACGCGTTGCGCAACACCCCGGTGCAGGAGATCCAGCCACCCGAAGGGGTGGTCAACGTCAATGGCGAGTGGTTCTACGACGAGTTCACCAACAACAACGGGGTGAAGGCGCTCGGCAACGAGGAGCACGTGCCGACGTCCGGCACCGAGGAAGAGAAGAAGAGCATCCTCGACCTCTTCAAGCGCTGAGCGGCTTGGCCGCCCTCAAGTGCGAAGGCGCCCCGCGGGGCGCCTTTTTCATGCCGGGCTCATGCCGGGCTGTGCACTCATGCGGGACTGTGCTCATGCCGGGCCTTGCGTCGCCGGCATCCCGGGGTGGGCCGTCAGACGCCGATGAACTTCAGCGCCTTGGCGCCGTGGTGGGAGGCTTCCTCGGACAGCCGGGTGAAGAACTCTTGGCCGTCCTTGGTATCGCGCCACTGGCCGTCGACGAATTTGAAGTGGTAGCCGCCGCGACGCGACGCGAGCCAGAGCTCGTGCAGCGGTGGCTGCGTGTTCACGACGATCTTGCTGCGATCCGGGAACTGCAGTTCCAGAAGCCCGCCGGTCCGATGCTGGTCGACGTCGATGACGTCGTCGTCGAGCCAGGCGTCGACGGTGGATTCGATGCTGGCCAGCACGGCGTCGGTGCGTGCGTCGTATTCGGCGTCGGTCAGCGGGGTGGCGGTCATGTGCAGCGGGAAGCGGACTCGCTAGACTGCGAGCCCATGAAGAACGTGAAGACGCGAAGTGTAGGCGCAGCCTGCCGACCCGCTCGTCGTGGCGCCCCCAAGGCCCTGACGACCTTGATGTTGTGCGCCGCCCTGGCCCTCACGGCCTGCGGCCAGAAACGCCCGCTGCAACTCCCCCAGCACGCCAAGCATCCGCCCGCGGCCGCCGCCGCTCCCGCGCAGCCTGCCGCCTCCGCCGCCAGCGCCCCGAACTGACCCCACCGCCACAGTCGAAGTGCTCCCGCCCTCACCGAAGTCCTCGTTCTCACTTCGTGGGCAGGGCCGGGGCCGGCGACGAAGTCGTGCCGTCCAGACTGACTGGGCGCGTTCTGTCTGACCAAAGCGAGCCGCAGGCGAGCGGCGGGAGTTGAGCGCCTGAGGCACGACGGGAGTCGCCGGCCCCGGCCCTGCCCACGCCGCTCACCAGCCGAAGTAGGCCCCGGTCATCAGATCCTCCCCTCCTCCACCGCATGGCAAGCGACCCGAACGCCGTTGAGTGCCAGCAGCTTCGGCCGCTCCGCACTGCAGCGCGAATTCGCATGCGGGCACCGCGGATGGAAGCTGCACCCGCTGGGGGGATTGAGCGGATTCGGCACTTCTCCCTGAACGGGTGTCCGCGCCCGTCCTGACATGTGGATGTCGGGAATCGCGTCCAGCAGCATGCGGGTATACGGATGGCGCGGCGTGGCGAACAGTGCGCGCTTGTCTGCCTGTTCGACCAGCCGGCCGAGGTACATCACGCCGACCTGGTCTGCGACATGCCGCACCACGGCGAGGTTGTGGGAGATGAAGAGGTAGGTCAGTCCCTGCTTGCGCTGCAGGTCTTTCATGATGTTGAGGACTTGCGCCTGGACTGAGACGTCGAGCGCCGAGGTGGGCTCGTCGCAGACGAGGAACTCTGGTTCCGTGGCCAGTGCCCGGGCGATCGAGATGCGTTGCCGCTGCCCGCCGGAGAACTGATGCGGGAACTTTTCCGCGTCGGCTGGCGAGAGACCCACGGACTGCAGCAACTCGCCGACGCGGCGCTTGAGTCCATCGGCATCGCGCACCAGGCCGTGCTCGCGCAGCGGCTCCGCGACGATGTCCTGCACTTTCCAGCGCGGGTTCAGGCTTGCATAGGGGTCCTGGAAGATCATCTGCATCCGGCGTCGCAAGGCCAGTGCCTTCGGGCCTTTCAGCGTGGTCGCGATGTCCTCGCCGTCGAAGCGCACTTCGCCCTGGGTCGGGGTGTACAGGCCGACCAGCAGGCGGGCGACGGTACTCTTGCCGCACCCGGACTCGCCGACCAATGCGAGCGTGCGGCCCTTTTCGATCGTGAAGCTGACGCCGTCCACCGCATGCACGAACTGCCGCGGCTTGCGCTCGACCACGCGGTTCAGCCACGGGGCCGACACGTCGAAGGTCTTGGCCAGTTCGCGCACCTCGACAAGCGCGGTACCGGGCGTCGTCGCCGCCGCATTGGCGTCCATCAGGTGGGACGTCTCCGTCATCACGGTCATGCAACACCTCCCTGCACCGTGGCCAGGTCAGCCGCGTGCAGCCAGCAGGCCGCGTCGGTGGCGGCGGCCTTCATCAGTTCAGGGCGCTGCTGATGGCAACGATCGAAGGCTTTCGGGCAGCGCGGATGGAAGGCGCAGCCGGTTGGGATCGCATTGAGGCGAGGCATCGAGCCGTCGATCTGCACCAGCCGCTCGCGGTCCTCGTCCATCGCCGGGATCGAGCCCATCAGGCCCGAGGTGTAGGGATGGCCGGGGCGATGGATCACCTCCTGCACCGGACCGATCTCGGCCACGCGCCCGGCGTACATCACCGCCACGCGATCGCAGGTCTCGGCGATGACGCCCATGTCGTGGGTGACCAGCATCACCGCCGCGCCCTGCTCGCGGCATACCCGCTTGAGCAAGGCGATGATCTGCGCCTGAATGGAGACGTCCAGCGCGGTCGTCGGCTCGTCCGCCACGATCAGCTTCGGATCCGCCGCCAGCGCCAGGGCGATCACCACGCGCTGCCGCATACCGCCGGAGAACTGGTGCGGGTACTGGTCCACCCGAGCCTCGGGCGCCGGAATGCCGGTCGCGGCCAGCAACTCGATCGCGCGGGCGCGTGCCTGTTTGGCCGTCAGCCCCAGGTGGGTCGTGATGGTCTCCACCAACTGGCGACCCACCGTGTACAGCGGGTTCAGCGAAGTGAGCGGATCCTGGAAGATCGCGCCGATCTGTCGCCCGCGGATCCGCCGCATCTGGTCGGCGGGCAGGTTGTCGATGCGCTTGCCCTCGAGGAGGATCTCGCCGCCAGCGATGCGCCCGGGCGGTTCGAGCAAACCGATGATCGCGGAGCCGGTCAGCGACTTCCCGGCGCCGGACTCGCCGACGACGCCGAGCACCTCGCCCGGCGCGATGTCGAAGGACACGTCGTCCAGCGCCAGCAGCGTGCCGCGCCGGGTCGGAAATTCCACGCGCAGGTGGCGGACTTGCAGGAGAGCTGCGGTCATGGGGCCGTCCATCGAAGCATCAGCGCAGGCGGGGATTGAGTGCGTCGCGCAGCCAATCGCCAAGCAGGTTCACCGACAGCGCGATCAACACCAGCATCGCGCTCGGCCAGATGGTGATCCACCATTCGCCGGAGAACAGGAAGTCGTTGCCGATGCGGATGAGCGTGCCCAGCGACGGACTGGTCGGCGGCACGCCGACGCCGAGGAAGGACAGCGTCGCCTCGGTCAGGATCGCGGACGCCACCTGCAGCGTCGCCAGCACCAGCACCGGCCCGGTGACGTTGGGCAGCACATGCCGCCACATGATCGCCAGCGGCTTGACGCCGATCACGCGCGCGGCCTGCACGTATTCCTTGTTGCGCTCGACCAGCGTCGAGCCCCGCACCGTGCGCGCGTACTGCACCCAGCCGGTCAGCGCGATCGCCAGGATCAGCACGGCGAAGGCCAGCGTGTCGTGCGCGTCCTTGAAGACCACGCGGCCGATCCCGTCGATCAGCAGCGCGATCAGGATGGACGGGAAGGACAGCATCACGTCGCAGATACGCATGATGAAGGCATCGACCTTGCCGCCGACGAAGCCGGCCAGCAGTCCCAGCCCGACGCCGATGATCATCGACAGGATCACCGACGCCACCCCCACCAGCAGCGAGATGCGGGCGCCGTACATGATCGCGGAGAGCAGGTCGCGGCCCTGGTCGTCGGTGCCCAGCAGGTACTTGCTGGAACCGCCCTCGATCCAGGCCGGTGGCAGGCGCGAGTCCATCAGCTCGAGCGCGGACAGGTCGAAGGGATCGTGCGGCGCGATCCAGGTCGCGAAGAGCGCGCAGACCACGCAGCACAAGGCCACGAAGGCGGCGACCATCGCCGTCGGCGAGTGGGTGAAGGAGTGCCAGACGTCGCCGTCCAAGAAGCGGCTGAGCGCGTTGGGCGGCCGGGCAGCCGGCGCGCCGGAGGCCGGCGAAGGGGGAAGTGAGGCGGTCATTCGGGAATGCGGGCAGCGGGCTGTCGGATCGATGGCGAGCGGAACGCGCGGCGTCCGCTCAATGCGGCGGGAGAGGCAGGCCCTGCTCCACCAGCGCCGCGAACAGCGCGGAGCCCAGCGGCAGGATCTCGTCGTTGAAGTCGTAGCGTGGCTGGTGCAGGCCGCAAGGACCACCCTGCCCCAGCCGCAGGTAGGCGCCGGGCCGGGCCTGCAGCATGAAGGCGAAATCCTCGGAGCCCATGCTCGGCACCAGCTTGTCGTCGACGTTCTCGGCACCGACCAGCGACTGGGCGACACGCACGGCGAAGTCAGCTTCGGGCGCGCTGTTGATGGTGGCGGGATACAGGCGTTGGTAGTCGACCTTGGCGCTCGCGCCGAAACCCAGCGCCACCGATTCGACCAGCCGCGTCATGCGCTCCTCGAGCAGTTGCTGCACCTCGGGCTTGAAGCTGCGGACCGTGCCGGTGATCTGGGCCATCTCGGGGATCACGCTGAAGGCGCTCGATTCGCCGGCCTGCATTGAGCACAGGCTGACCACCGCCTGCTCGATCGGCGCGATGTTTCGCGACACGAGGCTTTGCACCGCGGTGATCACGTGGCCGGCGATCAGCACCGGATCGACGCTCAGGTGCGGATGCGCGCCATGGCCACCGCGGCCCTGGATGGTGATGGTCACCCGGTCCGCCGCGGCCATCATCGCGCCGCGGTTCAGGCCGATCTTGCCCGGAGGCAGATGCGGCCAGTTGTGCATCGCATAGATGGCCTCGACCGGGAAGCGCTCGAACAGGCCGTCGGCGATCATCTCGCGCGCGCCGCCGTAGCCCTCCTCGCCGGGCTGGAACACCAGCACCGCGGTGCCTGCGAAGCGCCGGGTCTGCGCCAGGTAGCGGGCCGTGCCGACCAGCATCGCGCAATGGCCGTCGTGCCCACAGGCGTGCATCAGACCAGGTGTCGACGAGCGCCAGGCAAAGTCGTTCTGCTCGCGCAGCGGCAGTGCATCCATGTCGGCGCGCAGGCCGAAGAGGCGCGGCTTGGCGTCGGGCGCCGCGCCGGGCACCGGCTGGCCATGGATGGTCGCGACGATGCCGGTGCGGCCCAGGCCCTGGTGGATCTCATCTACGCCGCAGGCCTTGAGCGCCTGCACGATGCGGGCCGCCGTGCGGTGTTCCTCGAAGCCGAGTTCCGGCATCGTGTGCAGCTCGCGGCGCAAGGCCACGAGCTCGCCGCGCGCCTCGAACAGCTGCTGGTAGGTGCCCGCCGCGGCGGCGGTCAGGTGCTCCGGAGCGTTCATGTCAATGCGCGCCGCCGCTCACGCGCAAGCGCGGATCGACGGCGAAGTACAGCAGATCGACGACAAGGTTGATCACGACGAAGATCAGCGAGATCAGGCACAGATAGGCCGCCATCACCGGGATGTCGGCAAACTGCACCGCCTGGATGAACAGCAGGCCCATGCCGGGCCATTGAAACACGGTCTCGGTAATGATCGCAAAGGCAATCAGCGATCCCAGCTGCAGCCCGGTGATCGTGATCACCGGCACCAGCGTGTTCTTCAGCGCATGACCGAAGTAGATGGTGCGGTCGCTCAGGCCGCGGGCCCGCGCGAACTTGATGTAGTCGGCGCGCAGCACTTCCAGCATCTCGGCGCGCACGATGCGCATGATGAGCGTCAGCTGGAACACCGCCAGCGTGATGCCCGGCAGCAACAGGTGGCGCAGGCCATCGGTCGTCAGCAGGCCGGTGCTCCAGGCGCCGAACATGACGACCTCGCCTCGGCCGTAGCTTGGCAACCAGGCCAGTTGCACCGCGAAGATCAGGATCAGCAGGATGCCGATGAGGAAGGTCGGCAGGGCCACGCCCAGCAGCGACAGCGTCATCAGCACCTGCGAGCCGAAGCTGCCGCGCCGCAGCGCGGCGTAGACGCCCAGCGGGATGCCGAACACCAGTGCGATCACCGCGGCCGTGGCGGACAGCTCGAGCGTCGCGGGGAACCGCTCGGCAATCAGCGCCGAGACCTTGCGGCCTTGCTTCAGGCTCACGCCGAACTCGCCCTGCACCGCATTGCCGGCGAAATGCGCGAACTGCACGGCGAAGGATTGATCGAGGCCCAGGTCCTTGCGCAGTTGCTCGCGCTGCTCCGGCGTGGCGTCCTGTCCGAGCAGGTTGTTGACCGGATCGCCGACGTACTGGAACAGCATGAAGGCGATGAAGGCCACCGTCAGCATGACGACGACGGCCTGCGCCAGGCGGCGAAGAATGAAAACCAGCATGGACGATGGCCTCCGGCGACGGCTTGGGCGAGTCGGCTCGTGGCCTGCCCTGGCACGACCTGACCCCGGAGGCAAGACGCTTCAGAAGTCAACGATCATCGAGGAGCGTCCAGCGCCCGGCAAGTGGGTTACTCCTTAACGCAGCATGAACGCGACGTCGTCTCACCGTCGCGCGCCAACGAAAAAACCGCCCGAAGGCGGTTTTCCAAGTGGCCAGCGAGCGCGGGTTGCGCCCGCATGCCGGGATCAGAAGCGATGGCGCATGCCGACGATGGCGCCGCCGCGCTTTTCAGCGCCGTTGGCGAAGCGGACCGCACCGTCATGCTTGGTGTAGTCCAGCTCGACATAGGCGTCGGTGCGCTTGGAGAAGGCGTAGTCCGCCACGAAGGCTAGGTAGTGGCCCTTGCTCTTCGTGTTGGCGAGCGCCGCGCTGTAGTGCGTTTGCGTCGCGTACCAATAGTGGCCGCCCAGGTTCAGCTGCGGAGTCAGCTGATAGGTCGCGCCGACGGAGATCATGTCGCGCTTGCGCACATCGTTCGCCGCCGCATTCAGCACGTTGCCCAGCAGGCCCGAGGTATAGGCCGCGCCGAGCAGGCCACCCCGATCGAACTTGTTGGTCGCCCAGGACAGGTTGACGTACCAGGGACCGGCCGTGTAGCCGCCGCCCGCGGTGTAGCCCTTGACCTTCTTGCCGAGGGTGTCTTCGACCTGCAGGTACGCGCCGCCAAAGGCGATCGGGCCCTGCGAGTAGCGCAGCATGCCACCGTAGGACTTGTTCTGGGAGTTGCCTTCACCGGCCGAGACCTGGATTTCGCCGCGCACCGGGCCGGTCTCGAACAGGTACTTCACCATGTTGTCCTGACGGGCGCCCATGGACAGGCCGATCTCGGGCTTGTAGGCCTCGATGTAGGGCGAGTACTTGAACGAGGCGTAGGTCGACGTGTAGATGTCGAACAGGATGTTGTATTGGCGACCCAGGGTGAGGCGGCCGAAATCGCTCGACTGGATGCCCACCCACGACTGGCGCCAGAAGTCGGTGGGAGACGACTGGGCGCCCGTGTCGGAATTCAACCGATGTTCCAGGTTGGCGATCGCCTTCAGGCCGCCACCCATGTCCTCGGTGACGTTCACCCCAAGCCGGCTCTGCGACATGCCGCCGGGGATCACCTGCTTCTCGGAAGATCCCACGTTCGCATTGCTGGTCCAGCGCAGACCGACGTCCACGATGCCGTAGAGCGTGACGCTCGACTGGGCCCAGGCGGCGCTGGTGCTGGCTGCCAGGATGCTCAGCGCCAAGGCGGCTTTCTTCATGTGATGTCTCCTTTGATTTGGTTTGGTCGCCGTGATCGATTCTCAGCGAAGCCTTCAAACGGAGACGCGCTGTGTTGCACATCGCCCACGCGAGCAAACCCTGTCAAGTTTGTGACGACCAGACAGAGGGAAAACCCGCGATCACTATTCACAAAATCAACAACGGTGCGTTGCGGCGACAGAGCTTGATCGCCGGACGCAAGGCCTGGCCCCGCACCCGCGTACCGCACGGACGGCACAGACGAAAAAAAGCCGCCCCGAGGGGCGGCTTTCGTTGCGCAGCGCGCTGATCCGGGGATCAGAAGCTGTGCTTGATACCGACGTCGATACCACCCGACTTGCCGCCAGCAGCTGCCGCGACGGCGTTGTTGGCAACGCGGAAGTTCGAGTTGTCGTTGTCGATGATCGAAGCGGTCGTGTACAGCGCGGTGCGCTTGGACAGGTTGTGCTGGTAGCCGATCGAGAAGGCTTGAGCATCACCACGCACGCCGATGGCGGCGGCGTCAGCCGTGCCATTGGTTTCAGCCTTGGTGTACTGGGCGGTCACCGAGCCGGCGGCCGTCACCGGCACCACGGCGCCGATCGTGTACACGTTCTGCTTGCGCGAACCGAACTTCAGTTGGCTGTACAGGCCGCTCACCTTGACGACCTTGAAGTCGTAGCTGGCGCCCAGCGACAGCTGCTTGAACTTCGAGTTCGCCACGTCGGTGGTCTGATAGCCGCCGGCGACGTTCAGGTCACCAGCCTTGTAGCCCAGACGGCCGCCGTACGACTTCTTGCCGTCGGTGCCTTCACCAGCGGCCACGTCGAACGAGCCGTACACGCCGCCCAGGTCGGCCGGCAGGAAGTACTGCACCAGGTTGTCGGCACGGTTGAACGTGTCGATGCCCGAGCCCAGCAGGCTGTACGTGCGGGTCACGTCGCCCAGACCGGTCGTGGTGTAGACGTCGAAGTCGTCGACGACCAGGCGGGTCGAGGTCTTGCCGCGGCCCAGACGGACTTCACCGAAGTCGCCCATCAGGCTCACCGAGGCGCGACGGCCCCAGAAGCGCGAGCTGTCGGCGGTGCCGGTGTCGGCAGCCAGGGCGCCTTCCAGCCAGAAGCCGGCCTTCAGGCCGCCACCCAGGTCCTCGACGCCACGGACGCCGATACGGCTGGAGCTGCTGCCGTCGTTCGACAGCTGCTTCGTATCCTGGCCGTTGGCCTTCGTGTAACGGGCTGCGACGTCGATCACGCCGAACAGGGTGACGGACGATTGAGCGGCAGCGGCACCGGCGAAACCAGCCAGCACAGCCAGCGCGACGAGAGATTTCTTCATTAGAGACTCCTAGATCTTCAATGAGGTCGCGGTCGGTAGATCGTCCGCAAACCAAGCTCCTGCAATGAAGCTGTGGTGTATTGCAACAGGTCCGATCCCGCCTGACCAGCAGCCACCCCGTAAAAGTCCTGATTTCGTTGGTCCGAAGCAACGCGTATGAGGTTAAAAAAATGTGTCATCACGCATTCGCACAAAGGATCAGACAGCGCCGGGGAATCGCTTGACGCTGCCCTTCTAAACTGAAGGCTCATTTGCCACGGTATGCGCTCACGATGCAATTTCAGACCCGACACCCGGCGCGCAGTTTCACCCGCATGGACGCGTGGATATCCACGCTGGACCAAAGCCTGAAGACGCTGGCGGGCGTCGCGCCGATGTCGCGCCCGGCGCCGCAGGCGACCGCCCCGGACGAGGCGCTCGACGAAGGTCAGCGCCGGTTGTCGGCTTCGCTGATGCGGGTCAACCATGTCGGCGAGGTCTGCGCCCAGGCGCTCTATCGCGCCCAGGCGCTGAGCACCCGCGACGAGCAACTTCGCGAGCATCTCCAGCACGCCGCCCAGGAGGAGATCGACCATCTCGCCTGGTGCGCGGACCGACTGCGCGCGCTCAATGATCGACCCAGCCTGCTGAATCCGCTCTGGTACGGCGGCGCTTTCGCGATCGGGACGGTCGCGGGGCTGGTCGGAGACAAGGTCAGCCTGGGCTTCGTCATCGAGACCGAACGGCAGGTGGAAGCCCACCTCGCCAGCCACCTGGAACGCCTGCCCGACGGCGACCGCAGTTCCCGGGCGATCGTTGCGCGGATGAAGGAAGAGGAGGCGCGCCACGCCGAAGAGGCGCGCGACCGCGGCGGCATCGACCTGCCGCGCCCGGTGCGGGGCCTGATGCGCATGGCCGCCAAGGTGATGACGCGGACCGCCCACCACCTTTGACGCGCCTCTCTAGATAGTAGAGAGGGCGGGAGGAAGGGCGCTCAAGGCCCCCTCCAGCGGCTTACGCCTCGACGATCTCCACCGATGTCGTGATTTCCGCCGTCTTCGCCAGCATGATGCTGGCGGAGCAGTATTTCTCGTGGGACAGCTGGACGGCGCGTTCGACCGCCCCTTCGGGCAGCCCCTTGCCGGTGACCACGAAGTGCATGTGGATCTTGGTGAACACCTTGGGATCCGACTCGGCGCGATCGGCGCTCAGCTTGACCTGGCATCCGCGCACGTCGTGGCGGCCGCGCTTCAGGATCAGCACGACGTCATAGGCCGTGCAGCCTCCCGTCCCCGCCAGCACCGTTTCCATCGGCCTCGGCGCCAGATTGCGGCCACCGCCGTCCGGAGAGCCGTCCATGTTGATCATGTGGCCGCTGCCGGTTTCCGCGATGAAGCTCATGCCATCGGCGCCCATCCAGTTGATCGTGCATTCCATTCGTCGTTCCTTGGTTCGATGGGCCAGGTCGGGCGCCTTCGGCACCCTGACCCGTTTTTTCGATCCCCGCCGTGTTGCAGCGATCGACTCTGGCGGTGATTTTGCGCATTTAGAGGCCCGACTCCATGGTCGAAGCCCTCGAAAAATATTGCAGCGCAACATGCATCGCCCTAGAATTCTAGGCATGCGACAGCGCTACCCCACTCGTGGGGTCAGCCCCGCACCGATTGTCTCCTCCACCGCCTCCATGGTGGATTCAGCCCGAGGCCACAAGCCTCGGGCTTTTTTTCGTCCCTTGGGCGCTCCGCCCAGCCGCAAGGCTTGCTCCTCCAATCGCGAAAGCGCGCCCGCGCCGCGCCGCTGGCGAGCCACCGCGCCCCGGACAAACCCTCGCTATCATCGTCCGCCCGATGGTCGGCGCGTCCCGCGCGGTCAAGGGGAACTGGAGGGAATTCCATGGCCGGCACCCGCCGCGCATCGCGCAAGACCGTCTCGAAGCGCCCACCGGCGCAGCACCCGGCGTTACTCCCCGCGGATCAGAGTTATCTGCAACGGATTCTTAACGCGAAGGTGTATGAGGTCGCGCAGGAAACCTCCCTCGACGCCGCCCGCAATCTCTCCAAGCGCATCGGCAACAAGGTCTGGCTGAAACGTGAGGATCAGCAGCCGGTATTCAGCTTCAAACTGCGGGGCGCCTATAACAAGATGGCAAATCTCGCGCCCGGGCAATTGGCCCGGGGGGTGATTTGCGCGTCCGCCGGGAATCACGCGCAGGGCGTGGCCCTGTCCGCGAAGAAACTCGGCTGCCGGGCCGTGATCGTGATGCCGGTGACCACGCCCAAGGTCAAGATCGACGCCGTCCAGGCCCTGGGCGGCGAGGTAGTGCTGGCCGGCGAATCCTTCACCGACGCCTACGGCCACGCGCTCGAACTGGAGCGCGAGCAGGGCCTGAGCTTCGTCCATCCCTTCGACGACCCCGACGTCATCGCCGGCCAGGGCACCATCGCGATGGAGCTGCTGCGCCAGCACCCGGGGCCCATCGACGCCATCTTCGTGGCCATCGGCGGTGGCGGCCTGATCGCCGGCGTGTCGGCCTACATCAAGGCAGTGCGGCCGGAGATCAAGATCATCGGCGTCCAGACCAAGGATTCCGACGCGATGGTGCGTTCGGTGCGCGCCGGCAAGCGCGTCGCGCTCAGCGACGTCGGGCTGTTTTCCGACGGCACCGCGGTGAAGCTGGTGGGCGAGGAAACTTTCCGCATCTGCCGCGAGCTGGTCGACGACTACATCCTGGTCGACACCGACGCCGTCTGCGCCGCGATCAAGGACGTCTTTGTCGACACGCGCAGCATCCTGGAGCCGGCCGGCGGGCTGGGCGTCGCCGCGATCAAGCAGTACGCGGCGCAGCACGGGACCAAGGGCGAGACCTACATCGCCATCACCTGCGGCGCGAACATGAACTTCGACCGGCTGCGCTTCGTGGCCGAGCGCGCCGAGGTCGGCGAGGAGCGCGAGGCGCTGTTCGCCGTCACCATCCCCGAGGAGCGCGGCAGCTTCCGCCGGTTCTGCGAGCTGGTCGGTGGCCGCAGCGTCACCGAGTTCAACTACCGCATCTCGGACCGGAACGAGGCCCACGTGTTCGTCGGCGTCTCCATCGCCAAGCGCGAGGAAGCCGACAAGCTGGCCCGCAGCTTCGAGAAGCACCGCTTCCCGACGGTCGACCTCACCGACGACGAACTGGCGAAACAACATGTGCGCCACATGGTCGGCGGCCGGACCGAACTGGCCGAGAACGAGCGCCTGTTCCGCTTCATCTTCCCCGAGCGGCCCGGCGCGCTGATGCGTTTCCTGTCCAGCATGAGCCCGGACTGGAACATCAGCCTCTTCCATTACCGCAACCAGGGCGCCGATTACGGCCGCATCCTCGTCGGCCTGCAGGTGCCCAAGGGCGACGGCAAGGCGTTCAAGACCTTCCTCGACCAGCTGAACTATCCGTACACCGAGGAAACCGACAACCCGGTCTATCGCCTGTTCCTGCGCTGATCGGCTCACGCGTGAAGCGGCCGTGATCGACCGGGCGCTCGGCTCGCGGCGGTGATGGCTCGATACCACCCGCTGCCCCACGGACAGGGGGCAGGCGCGGCGCGGCTGGGCAATTGCCGATGGCCGCCCCGCGACGCGGCACGAGAATGGCGGTCCCCATGTCGATTCATCAGTCCCTCATCTCGCCGACGGCCAACCCGGAACTGGAGCGCGCCCTGCGCCAGCGCCTCGAACGCCGCTGCGCGCTGGCCGGCCGCCTGGGCGAACTCGAGCCGCTCGCGGTGCGGCTGGGCCTGATCCAGGCCACGCAGACGCCCAAGTTCCGTGATCCGACGCTGGTGCTCTTCGCCGCCGACCACGGCCTGGCCGTCGACGGCATCGCACTGCCCAACGGCCGCAGCACGCGCGAGCAGGCGCTGCTGGCGCTGCAGCACCGGTTGCCCGCCACCGTCTTCGCGCGCAACCAGGGGATGCATGTCACGGTCGTCGACTGCGGCATCGCCGAACCGCTGAGCCCGCAGCAGCGGCTGCTCGCGCGCAAGATCGCGCACGGCACGCGCAACTCGCGCGCCGGCCCGGCGATGACGCTGGACCAGGCCCATGCGGGCGTGCGCGTCGGCATGGAGATCTCCGACAACCTGGCCGGCAACGTGATCGCGTGCGCGGGCCTGGGGCAGGGATCGCTGGAAGCCTCGGCGCTGGTGCTGTCCCGCCTGATGGACATGCCGGTGCAGGACTTCGTCATCACCGGCCCGGACATGCCGCACGAGGAGCTGTCCCACCTGATGCTGGTGCTGCAGGGCGCGCAGACGCGTCACCGCGACGTGCAGGAGCCGATGGCGGTGCTGGCGGCGTTCGGCGGTTTCGAACTGGCGGTCATGGTCGGCGCGATGCTGGTCGCGGCCTCCAAGCGCCAACTGATCCTGGTCGACGGCATTCCGGCTTGCGCGGCGCTGAAGGTGGCCTCGATGATCGCCCCGCCGGTGACCGACTACGCCGTCTTCTGCCGCAGCACCACCCATCGCGGCCTGGACGAGGCGTTGCAGCTCTTCCACGCCGCGGCGCTGCTCGAACTGGGCATGGAATGCGGCGATGGCACCGGTGCGACGCTGGCCTGGCCGCTGGTGCGCTGCGCGGCGGCGCTGCTGACGGAAGTGCAGGACCTGCCCGAAGGCTCGATCCACAGCCGGCCGTCTGATCTGCGCGAGACCGGTTCGAGCGCGCCGGGCGCCCTGCCCTCGGGCGCCGGTCGATCGACCCTGGGCAGCAAGTACTGACCCCGGCAGCCGCCGGTGTCCCGTCCTACTTGGTCGGGTTGGCGCTTCCGTCGCCCGGTACCGGCTGAGGCAAGGCCCCGCCGATGGCCGTCGGCGGCACGATGCCTTCGGGCCCCGGTCCGCCGGCCTGCGGCTGCCCCGGGTGGGCGCCGAACTGCGGCGGCGGCATCGCGCCCGGCGGCAGCTGCCCCGGCAGCATCTGGCCGGGCACGGCTTCGGCGCCGCCGGCGCCAGGCGCCAGGCTCAATCTCACCGTGACCGCGTCCCCCGCGCCGAGCCCGACATCCCGCCGGTTGATCTCGATCAGCTTGAGGTCGCCGTCAACGACCTGCCCCACGCGCACCGGCTTGGGCAGGCCGCCGGCGACGGCAATCAGCGCGACGCCCTCGCCCGGATGGCGGGCATTCATCGAGGGCGCCACGACGCCCAGCAGCTGGTAGCGCGAGGAAGCGGCTTCGACCGGCGCTTCCGCGGCCTTGGCGGCGGCGAACAGGCGGGTCCAGTCGGCCGGCGCGCCGTCGGCGATCGCGGGGCGCGTCATCGCCGGCGCCTGGGGGCCCTTGGCCATGAGCATCAACGCCCAATACGCGAGGCTGGCCGCCAGCAGCGCCCAGACGACGAAGCTTAACCATCGTGCATGCATCCGACGATTATGATGCAGCGCGATGAGCCGCCGAGGGCGGCTCCGCGAGGATTGCCACACCATGCGCCGACCCCTGTCTCCGCGCCGCGCGCGCGGCTTCACGCTGATCGAACTGATCGTCGCCATCACCATCGTCGCCGTCATGGGCGCGGTGGTCGTTCCCGCGGTGATGAACCACGTCTCCGAAGCCCGCCGCACCGCGGCCCGGTCCGACGTGAACACGCTGATGCAGGCGCTCAAGCTCTACAAGATGGACAACGGCCGCTACCCGAGCGGCGAGCAGGGCCTGGGCGCCCTGGTGGCCAAGCCGACCAACGGCCCGGCCGCGCCCAACTGGAAGGTCTACATCGAGAAGCTGCCCAAGGACCCCTGGGGCAATCCGTACCAGTACGACAACCCTGGTCTGAAGGGCGAGGTCGACGTCTACAGCCTGGGCGCGGACGGCAAGCCCGGCGGCGAAGGCAACGACGCCGACGTCGGCTCCTGGGAGTGAGCGCACGGCCCGCCGCGCGTTCCACCTCCCCACCGTCCCGCTCCTTCATCGACCGCTCCGAGCCGTGCGCGCGCGTCCGTCCGGCCGTCCGTCCCAGCGCGGCTTCACGCTGATCGAGCTGATCGTGGCGATCACCATCGTGGCGATCGCCAGCGCGACCGTCGCGGTCGCCGTGCGGGACCGCGCCGACGTGCAGCTCGAGCGCGAGGCGCTGCAGCTGGCCTCGGTGCTCGAGACCGCCCGGGCCGAGGCCCGCGCCGCGTCGCTGGACGTGCGCTGGGTGCCGGACGCGGGCAACGATGGCGGCCGCTACCACCTCACCGGCCTGCCCGCCCCGCTGGTCAGGCGACTGGGCCTGGAGCGCCCCTGGCTGGGCGACACGCCCATCGTCGAGATCCAGGGCGCCGCCGCCAACGGCCGCACGCTGCGCCTGGGACCGGAGCCGCTCATCGGCGCGCAGCGCGTCACGCTGATCCGCGGCGATCACCGGATCACGCTCGCCACCGACGGCCTGCGTCCCTTCGCGATCACCAAGGGAGGCGCATGAGCGGCGCCCTCCGCCCCGGCCTGCCCCCGCCGCCCCTCGGGCGCGCGTCGCGTGCCGCCGGCTTCACCCTCATCGAGGTCCTGGTGGCGCTGACCATCGTCGCGTTGTGCCTGGCGGCCGGCCTGCGGGCCGCGGGCGCGATGACCTCGAATTCGGACCGGCTCGCCATCAACTCGCTGGCGCAGTGGTGCGCCGAGAACGAGCTGACCGAGATGCGCTTGACCAAGACCTTCCCCGGCGTCGGCGACAACAGCGCCAGCTGCACGCAGATGGGTCGGGACTTCAACGTCAGGCTGGCGGTCCGCTCGACGCCCAATCCCAATTTCCGGCGCGTCGAGGCGCAGGTCTTCGACGACCGCGACCGCCCGCTGCTGACCCTGACCACCATCGTGGGGCGCAACTGATGCGACGCCCGGGCGGTTCCTCCCTCCGGCGCGCGGCGCGCGGGTTCACGCTGATCGAGGTCGTGGTCGCGCTGGTCGTGATGGCGGTGATGTCGGTGATGGCCTGGCGCGCGGTGAGCGCGCTGACCACCAGCCGCGAGCACAACGAAGCCGCGATGGAGCGCGCCGAGACGCTGCAGACGCTGATGCGGCAGTGGGAACTGGACCTGCGCGAGGTGCAGGACAGCGGCGTGGTGCCCTCGGCGCTGGCCTTCGACGGCGCGACGCTGCGCATGACGCGCCGCCGCGAGACCGGCCTGCAGCTGGTGGCGTGGCAGTTGCGGGACGGCCGGCTGTCGCGCTGGGAATCGGCGCCGGTGGTGAACCGGGACGACCTGCAGGACGCCTGGTTCCGCAGCCAGCAGCTCAGCGCCGAGGAACTGCGCGCGATGCCGGGCCTGGACGGCGTGCTCGGCTGGCAGATGTTCTTCTTCCGCGGCAACGCCTGGTCCAACGCGCAGTCCAGCGGCGAGCTGGTGCCGCAGGACCCGGCCGCCTCGTCGCCGACCGGGCCCAATGCGCCAAAGCAGCGCGTGGCCGTGCCGCAGGGCGTGCGCATGCGGCTGCAGTTCGGCGAGGGCAGCGGCTATCGCGGCGAACTGGTCCGCGAGGTCGCGGTGGAAAGCAACGGCTCATGAGCAGGCCCCGTTCGCCATCGCGTCCGACGCTGCGCCCCACGCGGCGCGCGATCCCGCCCCGCGCCCCTCGCGGCGCCGCGCTGCTGACCGCGCTGCTGATCGTGGTGCTGGTGACCACGCTGTCGGCCGCGATGCTGTGGCGGCAGGCGCGCAGCATCCAGATCGAGGCCGCCGACCGCGGCCGCGCCCAGGCCGACTGGGTGCTGCAGGGCGCGCTGGACTGGGCGCGGCTGATCCTGCGCGAGGACAAGCGCAACAACATGAACGCGCGCGACGGCAAGCCGGCCTCGGACGACCTCACCGAGGTCTGGTCGGTGCCGCTGGCCGAGGCGCGCCTGTCCAGCTTCCTTTCGCAGGACGAGAACAACTCCGCCGACGCCGGGCCGGACGCCTTCCTGTCGGGCCACATCGAGGACGCGCAATCGCGCTTCAACCTGCGCAACCTGGTCGACAACAAGCCCGAGGAAGTGCGCGCCGCGGCCCAGCTCTTCCAGGCCGCCGGGCTGAGCACCAACCTGGTCGAGCAGTTGCGGCTCAGCATGAACTACGCGGCCGTGCCCGCCAGCGCGCCGTCCGGCGAGGTGCCGCTGCTGCCCACGCGGCTGGCGCAGCTGCGCTGGCTCGGCCTGAACGAGGAGCAGATCCGGCGCCTGAGCACGCTGGTGGTGATCCTGCCCAAGCGCACCCCGGTCAATGTGAACACCGCGCCGCGCGAGGTGCTCGCCGCGGTGCTGTTCACCGACACCGGCTCGGCGGACCGCATCGTGCGCCAGCGCCAGGTCAAGCCCTTCCGGAGCTTCGAGGACCTCAAGCCCTTCGTGCCGCAGGAGCCGGCGCTCAGCGCCGAGCGCACCGCCTTCACCAGCGACTTCTTCTTCGTCGAGGGCCAACTGCGCATGGACGACCGCGTGCTGGCGCAGCGCTCGCTGGTCGAGCGCCGCAACCTCGAGATGGTCGTGCTCGACCGCGAACGCCTGCAACGGCTGTCCACGCTGCCCGGCACCGCCGCCGGCTACGGGGCCACGCCTTGAACCCGTCGACACGCGGCGCGGCCGCAGGGCCTCCGGCGTCGACGCCGACACGACTGGACACACGAGGGACGGGATGCACGGACATGTAAAGGCTCAACTACGGGCTTCTTCGGGGGCCGGCGGCGCCGAAGCGTCATGCAAGCCCTCCTAGAATCCGCGATCTCATGAGTACCCTGCTCATCCTGCTGCCGGCCCACCCGCCCCAGGGCGGCCCCGCGCAAGACTACGAATACTGGTTCAGCCACGACGCGCAAGCGCCCGCCCACGCCCGGGGGCACGGCGAGCGCGCGCCGCTGTCCGCCTTGCCGCGCGCCGACCGCGTGATGGCGCTGATCGGCGACGACCAGCTCAGCTGGCTGCCGGCGCAGCTGCCCAAGGTCAAGGGCGCGAAGCTGCGCGGCGCCGTCGTCGGCGTGATGGAGGACCAGCTGCTCGAGGATCCCGAGCGGCTGCACTTCGCGCTGCTGGACAGTCCCGACGCCGACGGCCGCACCCACTGGGTCGCCGTGACCGCCCGCGAGCCGCTGCGCGCGCACCTGCAGGCGATCGAGGCGGCCGGGCTGCTGGTCGAGTCGCTGCTGCCGCTGTCCTGGCCGCAGCCGGCCTCGGGCAGCGCCGATGGCGGCTACGTCCACGCCGGTGCCGACGGGCGCGCGCGGCTGCGGGTCTCGCGCGCCGACGGCGTGGCGACCTTCCCGCTGGACAGCGGCGGCCTGCGCAACTGGCTGGGCGAGGACTGGTGGCAGCAGGCCCCGGTCAGCGCCAGCCCCGCCGCCGCGGCCGAGGCCGAACAGTGGCTGGGCCGTCCGGTGCGGGTGCTGAGCGACACCGACCGCGCCTGGGCCGCGCGCCAGGCGCCGGTCAACCTGCTGCAGTTCGACCTCACGCCGCGCCAGCGCGGCTGGCAGCGCCTGTACCAGGCCTGGCAGACGCTGCAGACGCCGGCCTGGCGGCCCTTCCGCTGGGGCGTCGTCGGCCTGGTCGCGGTGCAGGTGATCGGCCTGAACGCGATGGCCTGGCAACAGGGCCGCGCCATCGACGCGCGCAAGGCCGAGCAGGAGGCGCTGCTGCGGCAGAGCTTCCCGCAGGTGCGCGTGGTCCGCGACGCCCGCGCGCAGATGGTGCGCGAGACCGAGGCGCTGCGCGGCGGCGCCGGGCAGGTCGGCCCGGGCGACCTGGAAGACCTCCTCGCCGCCGTGGCTCGCGCCACGCCGCCAGGCGAGCCGCCGCTGCCGGGCCTGCGCTTCGAACCCGGCCGGCTGCAGTTGACCGGCCTGGGCGCGCCGCAGCGCGCGCAGCTGCGCGAGCGGCTCGGCCGCGATCCCGCTCTGCGGGTCGCCGAGGACGGCGACGCGCTCCAACTCAGCCTGCGACCCGAAAACCGATGAACAGCTTCACGACGATGCGCCGCGACCTCGAGGCCCGCTGGCAGGCGGCCGCGCCGCGCGAGCGCCTGATCGCGCGCCTGGCCGCGGCCTTCATCGGCCTGCTGCTGCTGTGGCTGGTCGCGCTCGCGCCGGCCTGGGGCACGCTGCGCAAGGCGCCCGGCGAGCTGGACCGGCTCGACCGCGAGCTGCAGCAGATGCGCGCGATGGCGATGCAGACGCAGGCGCTGAAGCAGGCGGTGCCGGTCTCGGCCGAGCAGTCGGTGGCGGCCCTGCGCGCCGCGACCGCGCGGCTGGGCCCGGCCGCCGAATTGACGATCACCGGCACCCAGGCGCAGCTGCGCCTGCGCGGCGTGCCCGGCGGCGCGCTGGCGATGTGGATTGGCGAGGCGCGCCAGGGCGCGCGCGCCAGACCGCAGGAGGCCGAGCTGCAATCCGGACCGCAGGGCTACAGCGGCCGCCTGACGCTGCTGCTGCCCGCCGCGGCGGGGAACTGAGCGATGGCCCGACGATCGAGCGCCCGGCTCACGACCTCGACGGCCAACGCCGCCTCGACCACCGGTTTCGTCCGCGCCTTCCGCTGGGCCGAATTCGGCGCGGTGCTAGGCCTGGTGACGGCGGTCGTCGCCTGGGCGCCGGCGGCCTGGCTGGCCTCGGCCGTGTCCTCGGCGACGCACCAGCGCCTGGTGCTGGCCGACGCCCGCGGCACGCTGTGGAACGGCAGCGCCCGGCTGATCCTGAGCCCCGGTCCCGGCAGCCGCGACGCCAGCGAGCTGCCGCAGCGCCTGGGTTGGACGATGCGGCCCGGCTGGATCGACGGCGGACCGGGCCTGCGCCTGACGCTGGACCAGTCCTGCTGCATCAAGCCGGCCGCGCCGCTGACGGCGAGCTTCGGCCTGGACCGCCTCACCGTGCGGCTGCCCGACGCGACGCCGGAGCAGCCGTGGATCCGCTGGCCGGCCGGCTGGCTGTCGGGCCTGGGCACGCCCTGGAACACGCTGGCGCCGGACGGCCTCATCGCCATCAGCGCGCAGGGCTTCGTCTTCGAGGGGCGCGGGGCCGCGGTCAACGTGAGCGGCGTGGCCCAGGTCGAGCTGCGCGACTTCTCCTCGCGTCTGGCGCAGGTGGCGCCGCTGGGCAGCTACCGGATGGGGCTGGTGGGCGGCGGGCAGACGCCGCAGCTGATCCTCACGACGATCCAGGGCCCGCTGCAACTGAGCGGCCAGGGCAGCCTGGGCGCGAAGCGGGCGCAGTTCCGGGGCGAGGCGACGGCCGCCCCGGGCAGCGAGGCCGCCTTGGCCAATTTGTTGAACATCATCGGGCGCCGCGAGGGCGCGCGCTCGATCATCTCGGTGGGATGAGCATGAACAAGCACATGATGCGACCGACGGCGCTGGGCATGGCGATCAGCCTGATCGCGGGCAGCCTGCCCCTGCAGGCCGGCGCACAGTCGAATCAGCAGCAGAACCGCCGACAGCCGGCCGTGCGCGCGAGCACGCCGGTCACGCTGAACTTCGTCAACACCGACATCGAGGCGGTCTCGCGCGCGATGTCCGCCGCGCTGGGCAAGCCCATCCTGGTCGATCCCCGGGTCAAGGGCACGATGACGCTGACCGCCGAGCAGCCGGTGCCGGTGCAGGAGGCCTACCTGAGCTACCTGGCGGCGCTGCGCGGCATGGGCTTCTCGATGGTGGAGTCCGGCGGGCTGCTCAAGCTCGTGCCCGAGGCCGAGGCCAAGCTGCAGACCGGCGCGGTGACCATCGCCGGCGAGTCGCGCGCCCGCGGCGACCAGGTCATGACGCAGATCTTCAAGCTCAACCACGAGAACGCCAACAACCTCGTGGCGGTGCTGCGTCCGCTGATCACGCCCAACAACACGATCAACGCCAACCCGGGCAACAACAGCCTGGTGATCACCGATTACGCCGAGAACCTGCAGCGCATCAGCCGCATCGTCGCGGCGCTGGACCAGCCCTCCAACACCGACATCGAGGTGATCCCGCTGCGCAACGCGGTGGCCTCGGACATCGTGCAGCTGGTGCAGCGGCTCTCCGACGGCGTCGGCGGCGCGCAGGGCGTGGTGACGCCGCAGGGCGCGGCCGGCGGCGGCAGCAGCAGCGTCATGGCCGATCCGCGCAGCAACGCGCTGATCGTGCGCGCGTCCAACCCGGCCAAGCTGATGCAGCTGCGCGCGATGATCGCCAAGCTCGACCAGCCCAGCACCGACACCGGCGGCAGCATCCGCGTGATCTACCTGAAGAACGCGGACGCGGTGCGCCTGGCCACGGTGCTGCGCGCGGCCTACACGAACAACGCCGGCCCGGGCGCGGGCGGCGGATCGAACAGCAACTCGGGCAGCGGCACCGGCAGCTTCGCCGGCGCGCAGACCGGCAGCGCCGGCACCAGCGGCGGCTTCGCGGGCAACAGCTCGTCCTTCGGCGGCAGCTCGACGAGCTCCGGCAGCAGCGGCTCCTCGGGCAGCGGCAGCGCGTCGACGCAGGTCAGCCAGACGGCGCAGGTCAACACCGGCGGCTTCGTGCAGGCGGACCCGGCGACCAACTCGCTGATCATCACGGCGCCCGAGCCGATGTACCGCCAGATCCGCGCCGTCGTCGAGCAGCTCGACACGCGCCGCGCGCAGATCTACGTCGAGGCGCTGATCGTCAAGGTCGACGCCTCCAAGGCCGGCCAGTTCGGCGTGCAGTTCCAGCAGCTCTTCGGCGAAGGCGCGATCGGCACCAACTTCGGCGCCGGCTACGCCAACATCCTCAACCTGACCGCGGCCACGGCCGGCGGCACCTCGGGCGTCAGCACCGCGATCCAGAGTGGCCAGATTCCGACCGGCCTGAACGTGGGCATCATCAAGAAGGTCGGCAGCCTCTACACGCTGGGCGCCATCGCCAACGTGCTGGGGTCGGTCAGCGGCACCAACGTGCTGTCGACGCCGTCGATGATCGTCCAGGACAACGAGGAAGCCGACCTGCTGATCGGCAGCAACGTGCCGGTGCTGACCGGCAACTCGACGACCACCTCGGGCACCACCACCAGTCCCTTCCAGACCTTCGAGCGCCGGGACGTCGGCCTGCGGCTGAAGGTGCGCGCGACCGTCGGCGAGAACGGCACGGTGCGCATGAAGGTTTACCAGGAGAATTCCAGCGTCGTCGCCTCGGCCAACTCGGCCACCCAGGGCCCGACCTTCGACAAGAGCGCGGTGGAGACCTCGGTGACGCTGGAGGACGGCCAGGTGCTGGTGCTGGGCGGCCTGCTCAAGGACGAGTACGTCGACGGCGAGGACAAGGTGCCGGGCCTGGGCGACATCCCGCTGCTGGGCAACCTGTTCAAGAACCAGACCCGCAAGCGGACCAAGTCCAACCAGATGATCTTCCTGCGGCCGGTGCTGCTGCGCACGCCGGAGAGCGCGCTGGCGCTGACGATGGACCGCTACGACGCGATCCGCGCCTACCAGCAGGAATCGCAGCCCAAGGCGTCCATGGTGCTGCCCGACACCGGCGCGCCGATCCTGCCGGAGAAGCCGGCCTCGGCGCCGGTGCCGGGCCCGGCCGCGCCGGCCAGCGCGCCGCAGGGCCGCTGAGCCGGGAGCCGCCATGGCCAGCCGCCATCCCCTTCCCTACGCCGTCGCGAAGTCGCAGCAGGTGCTGCTCGAGGACGACGGCCAGCAGCGCACCCTGTGGGCCACGCCGGCGCTGTCGCTGCCGGTGCTGTCGGAACTGCAGCGCGTGTACGCGCCCTCGCGCATCGAATGCCTGAGCGTGGCCGAGCTGTCGCAGCGCGTCCAGGCGGCCTACGCGGGCGGCGAGGACAGCGCCGCGCTGGTGGTGGGCGAGGTCGAGAGCGCCGTCGACCTGTCGCGCCTGATGCAGGACTTGCCGGCGGTCGAGGACCTGCTCGAGACCGCCGATGACGCGCCCATCATCCGCATGCTCAATGCGCTGCTGACGCAGGCCGCCAACAACGGCGCCAGCGACATCCACATCGAGCCCTACGAGCGCGAGAGCTCGGTGCGCTTCCGCGTCGACGGCACGCTGCGGGAGGTGGTGCGCCCGAACCGCGCGCTGCATGCGGCGCTGATCTCGCGGCTGAAGATCATGGCGGAGCTCGACATCGCCGAGAAGCGCCTGCCGCAGGACGGCCGCATCTCGCTGCGCATCGGCGGCCGCGCGATCGACGTGCGCGTGAGCACGCTGCCGTCGGCGCACGGCGAGCGCGCGGTGCTGCGCCTGCTGGACAAGTCGGAGTCGCGCTTCACGCTGGCGGCGCTGGGCATGGACGGCGAGCGGCTGGAGCGCTTCCAGCGCCTCGCGCAGCAGCCGCACGGCATCGTGCTCGTCACCGGCCCGACGGGCTCGGGCAAGACGACGACGCTGTACGCGGCGCTGCAGACGGTGGACACCTCGACGACCAACGTGCTGACCGTCGAGGACCCGATCGAGTACGAGCTGCCCGGCATCGGCCAGACGCAGGTCAACGCGCGCATCGACCTGAGCTTCGCCAAGGCGCTGCGGGCGATCCTGCGCCAGGACCCGGACGTGATCATGATCGGCGAGATCCGCGATTACGAGACGGCGCAGATCGCGATCCAGGCCTCGCTGACCGGTCACCTGGTGCTGGCGACGCTGCACACCAACGACGCGGTCAGCGCGGTGACGCGGTTGACGGACATGGGCGTGGAGCCCTTCCTGCTGAGCTCGTCGCTGCTGGGCGTGCTGGCGCAGCGGCTGGTGCGCAAGCTCTGCCCGGTGTGCAAGTCGCCGGAGCCGCTGCCCGAGGGCGGCGCGCGCTACCACCCGGTCGGCTGCCCGGCCTGCGCCAGCAGCGGCTACAAGGGCCGCACCGGCGTGTACGAGCTGATGGTCTGCGACGACACCATCCGCGGCCTGATCCACAACCAGGCGGCGGAGTCCGAGCTGCTGGCCGCGGCGCGCGCCAACGGCCTGCGCTCGATGCGCGAGGACGGCGACCGGCTGGTGGCCGCGGGCGTCACGTCCGAAGAGGAAGTGCTGCGGGTCACGCGCGAGTGAGCGCGGCCGGTCAAGACCGCGCACCCTGACGCCGCACGAAGCAGTCAATCACGAGGTTCCCAGCGATGCCCGCCTTCAAGTACGACGCCCTCGACGCGTCCGGCAAGTCCCAGCAGGGCCTGCTGGAGGCCGACACCGCGAAAGCCGCGCGCACGCAGCTGCGCGCGCAGGGGCTGGTGCCGATGGACGTGAAGCCGGTGGCGGCACCGGCCGGCAAGCAGTCGCCGCGCTTCGCGCGGCGCGCCTTCAAGGCGGCGGGGCTGACGGTGTGGACGCGGCAGCTGGCGGGCTTGGTCTCGGCGGGCCTGCCGCTGGAGCGCTCGCTGTCGGCGCTGGCCGACGAGGCCGAGGATCCGCGCCAGCGCGAGCTGATGTCGCAGCTGAAGTCCGAGGTCAACGCGGGCTCGTCCTTCGCGCGGGCGCTGGCGATCGCGCCGCGCGAGTTCGACGACGTCTACCGCGCGGTGGTCGCCGCCGGCGAGCAGAGCGGCGCGCTAGGCCCGGTGCTGGAGAGCCTGGCGGACGACCTCGAGGAGCAGCAGCGGCTGCGCTCGGAGCTGTTCGGCGCGCTGGCCTATCCGGTGATCGTCTGCATCATCGCGGTGCTGGCGGTGAGCTTCCTGCTGACCTACGTCGTGCCGCAGGTGGCGGCGGTCTTCACGCAGACCAAGCAGACGCTGCCGCTGCTGACGCGGATCATGATGGGCCTGTCCGACCTGATGCGGACCTGGGGCCTGGCGATCGTGGCGGTGCTGGCGGCGGTGTTCTTCGGCGCGCGCCAGATCCTCAAGCGCGAAGGACCGCGGCAGCGTTTCGACGCGGCGTGGCTGAACCTGCCGCTGCTGGGCCGGCTCTCGCGCGGCTACAACGCGGCGCGGTTCTCGGGAACGCTGGCGATGCTGGCCGGCGCCGGCGTGCCCATCCTGAAGGCGCTGCAGGCGGCGGCCGAGACGCTGTCCAACCAGGCGATGCGCGCCGACGCGCTGGACGCGCTGGCGCAGGTCCGCGAGGGCGCGCCGCTGGGCGCGGCGCTGGCCGGCAAGAAGCGCTTCCCGGGGCTGCTGTCGATGTTCGCGCGCCTGGGCGAGCAGACCGGCCAGCTGCCCGACATGCTGCAGCGCGCCGCGCGCCAGCTCGGCAACGAGGTCAAGCGCCGCGCGATGACGCTGGCCACGCTGCTGGAGCCGCTGCTGATCGTGGCCATGGGCGGCGTGGTCATGCTGATCGTGCTGTCGGTGCTGCTGCCGATCATGGACATGAACAAGCTGGCGGCGCAGTAGCCGGGCGCGGCGCGGCGCTTCGTCCGGCGGCAAGCAGCGGCCTCGGCCGCTTCTGCTGCTTCTGCTTCTGCTTCTGCTGCTTCTGCTGCTTCGGCTGCTTCGGCTGCTTCGGCTGCTTCGGCTGCTTTGCAGCTTTGCTGCGTTGGCCGCGTCGGCTGCTTCCGCCCGCTAACGGACGAACGGCCGGACCGGCTCGGCCGCTGGGACCACCGCCGTGTCGATCACCTGATCGACGAGATCGGCGAATCGACCCAGCGGGCACGCCGAGGCGCCGCCACACCCGGGTACCGACACAGGCTTCACGGCCATGTCGCCCGGCGCATCGAAGCGACCGCGGCGCAGCGCGCTCAAGGTCGGCATCGCGATGCCCAGCCGCACCTCGGCACTGGCCGCCCCGGCGACGAGATCGAAGACCAGCGCGCCGCCTGGCGGATAGTCATCCGGCCGTGCCGGGTCATGCCAGTCCAGGCCCAGCAGTCCGGCCACCGCCGCCAGGTTGGTGTCGTGCCCGACCAGGAACACCGTGCCGGCACCCGCCCCCTGCGCATCGCCCGCGAACGGCCGCGCGTTGCCCGCGCGCAGCGCCGCGGAGATCCGCGCCAGCAGATCGGAGGCGCGCCGCCGCGCCGCGACCGGATCATCCTTCCACTGCTGCACGAACGCCGCGTTGTGCAGTTCAACGATCCGACCGATGCCGGACTCGTCCAGGCGTCCCCAGGCTGGCGCCGGCAGGCCCTCGACGTACTCCAGCATCAGGTTCTCCGCCAGCGTCCCCATCGGCTTGCGCGGATCCGCCTGGTCGACCAGCAGCTGGTGCCCCGACGCGCGGGCCGCTTGCCGATCCGCTTCGCGAGCACCGCCGATGAGCACGGCCTGGAGCTCGTCCAACCCGTCCTTGGGAATGCGGTCCCGGCGCTTGACCGCGTCGGGGGAGGCCTCCTCGTCCGACCCGACGCTGCCCTGGAAGAGCGGATCGTGCTGCCCCGCCGGCAGACCGAAGTGGCCGACCTCCGGGCAACCGGGCAGCAGGCCCTCCATCAGCGCCCTCGCGCTCGCGTGGTTCCTGGGCGTGCTGTCCGAGATCACGAGCAGCGGCGCCCCGGCACCGGCCGATGCCGGACATCTCGCCGCGGGCCGATCGAGGCCGAGCTCGGTTCGCCACCAGCCGCCCAAGGCCTTCATCGCCGCGATGCCATGCGGCGTCAACTGTCCCGGCGCGACCGGCCAGCGCGCCCAGGGCTCGGTGGCGAAGGGCGCGAGCGCCTCGGGCGACTTCGTCGGCGAGCGCACGCCGTGCCGCATCAGCACGATGCGCAGCACCGGCGTCTGCGCGGGTCGCGAGACCGGCGTTCCGGCGTCCTGCGCCTGCGCCCGCGCCGCCGGCATCGTCAGCATCAAGGCCGCCACCGCGGCGGCGACCGCGCTCGCGACGCGCGCGCCCATCAGAACTTCACCGCCATGTCGACGAACGCGCCCCGGCCCGGCAGGCCGAAGTACAGCGGCGCGCCGCTCACCGACTGGTTGCCGGCGAACGCGGTGAGCTTCCTCGCGTTGAACAGGTTGTTGACGTCGAGGCTGACGGAGAAGCCCTTCGTGCCCCAGGGCCCCTGGTCCGCGCGATAGCCGAGCGCGGCGTCCACGCTGCTGTAGCCCCCCAGGTGTTGGCTGTTGGCGAAGACGGTGGTGCCCTTGGCATCGGTCGTGTTGTCGACGCCGTATTGCGCGCCGACCATCTTGGTCATCAGCGAACCGAACAGCCCTTGCTTGTCGCCATAGATCAGGCCGATGGCCGCGGTCGCCCGCGGCGTGCCGGCGACCCGCACCGACCCGCCCTTGTAGGTCGCGTGGTTGAGGCTGGCGTTGGCGTACAGGCTGAGCTGGCGCGTGAAGGCATAGGTGCCCTCGACCTCGATGCCCTTGTAGACCGCGCCGCCCGCGTTGACGTACACGCTCTCGCTGCCCGCGCCGCTGTCGATCGTCGTCTGGCTGATGTAGTTGCCGAAGTCGACGCGATAGACGTCGGCGCCGAAGTTGAACTCGCGCGTCGCATAGGCGGTGCCCAGCTGGTAGTTCGTCGTCAGCTCCGGATCCAGCCCGCGCGCCCCGTTGAGCTGGATCACGTTGACCGGCGGCGCGAGGAAGCCCTTGGCGACCTGCGCGTAGGCGGACCAGTCGTGGCTCAACTGGTCGTGCACGCTGATCGAGGGCAACCAGGCGTCGTAGGTCGCGCTGGCCTTGAGCGGCGCCGGCGGCGTCGACTTGTTGAGCTCGGCGTCGATGCCGCGGCGCACGCTCGAATAGCGCAGGCCCGGGCTCACGGTCACGCCCTCGGCCGCCTTCCAGTCGTACTGCACGTAGGGCTGGAAGGTGTCGGTCGTGTCCTTCAGCCGGTAGTTGTCGGCATAGCCGTACTTCGTGCCGGTGGCCGCGCCCGTGGTGAAGTCGACCGGCGTCTGCCAGCGCGCGTCGTCGTTGCGCTCCACCCAGGCGCCGACCTGCAAGCGCCCTGGCCCCGCCTCGCGCGCCAGGCGCAGCACGTCGCCATAGGCATGGAAGCCGTTGTCGGCCCGCTTGCCGGGGACGTCGGTCGCGGCCTTGGTGGTCTTCTTTCCCGCCGCGTCGTAGAACTGCACACCGTTGTGGGACGGATCGGTGTCGGTGGGATCGCTGGTCTTGTCCGACGCGTGGTCGAAGTCGTTGAAGTAGACCTTGTTGTCGACCGTCCAGCCGCCCAGCGTCGAGGTCACGCCGAGGTAGGTGAAGCTGGACCGGTAGCTCGCGCCGTTGTAGCCGGCATAGGTCTGCAGCGACGGGTCGTCGCCCAGGCCGAAGCGCCAGCCGTGCTGCGCGATCTGGTCGAGCGTCGCGCCTTGCACCGTGTTCTGGCGTTCGCGGTTGACGCTGGTGACGAAGGTCAAGGTCGTGTCGTCGCCCAGCGCGCTGACGGTCTTCAGGAACAGGTGCTTGCGGTCATCGCGCGTGTGCGACAGGAAGGTGTCGCTGGACTCCTTGGAGACCTCCGCGAAGACGCCGGTATCGCCGAAGTTGTGGTCCACCGACAGCCCCGCCGCGCGGGTGTTCCGCTGCCCAGGGTGAAGTACGGCGTGATGCCGTCGACGCTGGCCGGATCGCGCGTGCGCAGCGCGATGGTGCCGCCGAAGGTGGCGTTGCCGATCGACGCGCCGCCGCCCGGACCGCGATCGATCTGCGCCTGGCCCAGCACATGGTTGCTGAAGTAGGCCGAGGTGGTGTGATGCAGGTCGCTCGCGTCGCCGAACGGGATGCCGTCGAAGGTGATGTTGAACTGGCCGTCCTGGAAGCCGCGCAGGCTGATGCCTTCGCTCTTGCCCAGGCCCGGGCCTTCCGGCGAGCTCACCGTCATGCTGGGCGCGTACTTGACGATGTCGTCGAAGTTGGCGTTGAAGCGCAGCGCGTCGCGGATGAAGCGCTCATCGATCACCGAGGTCGGCTGGCTGGCATTGAGCGGCGCGGCGCTGGGTGCGAGCGTGTTCACCGAATTGCCGGTGACGCTGACGACGTCCAGCGTCTGCACGCGCTTGTCGTCGTCGGCATGGGCGGACGGCAGGCAACTCAGCACCGCGGCAGCGGCGATCAATCGGCGCGCAGACAGGCGGGCGGACAGGCGGGCGGGGCGGACGAGCGGCATGGAGAGCGTCTGGCGGATGAAAAGCCGGCGATGCTGGGGCGCCCGGATGTCCGGTCGATGACAGTCGGGCGGCTGTCTCGGATCACCAAATCGACAAGAAGTGTCGGGTTCATTGCGCCCTCAATGCCGCGTCAATGCGTGATCACGAAGGCCTCACGCCGCCATGTCCGATCCGGCGGCGGACCCGGGGACCCCTATCATCCCCACCCATGCCCGCCTCCCTCGACGGCCGCCTGGTGGTGGCCCTTTCCTCCCGCGCGCTGTTCGACTTCGAAGAGGAGAACCAGCTCTTCGAGAACAGCGACGACCGCGCCTACATGCGGCTGCAGCAGCAGCGCCTGGACGAGCCGGCCAAGCCCGGCACCGCCTTCTCGCTGGCGCGCAAGCTGCTCGCCTTCAACGCCCTGGGCGAGACGCCCCGCGTCGAGGTCGTTGTCCTGTCCCGCAACGATCCGATCTCCGGCATGCGCGTGTTCCGCTCCGCGCAGCATTACGGACTGACCATCGAGCGCGGCGTCTTCACCCGCGGGCAGAGCCCCTGGCGCTACCTCAAGCCGCTCAAGGCGCAGCTGTTCCTGTCGGCCAACGAGGACGACGTGCGCTCCGCGCTGGCCGCGGGCGTGGCCGCGGCCCGTGTCTTCCCGCAGTCGGCCCGCGCCTCCGCCGCCTATCCCGATGAACTCCGCATCGCCTTCGACGGCGACGCGGTGCTCTTCTCCGACGAGGCCGAGCAGATCTACCAGCGCGACGGCCTGGACGCGTTCCAGGCCCATGAGCGCGAACGCAAGCTCACGCCGCTGCCCGCCGGCCCCTTCAAGCAGGTGCTGCACGAGCTGCAGCGCCTGCAGGCCGCGCCCGCCGCGCCGATGCGCCTGCGCACCGCGCTGGTCACCGCCCGCAGCGCCCCCGCCCATGAGCGCGCCATCCGCACGCTGATGGACTGGGACGTCGAGGTCGACGAGGCGATGTTCCTCGGCGGCCTGGCCAAGGGCGAATTCCTGCGCGAGTTCGAGCCCGACTTCTTCTTCGACGACCAGCATGGCCACGTCCAGAACGCCGTGCCCCACGTGCCGGCCGGGCATGTCGCCATGGGGGTGACGAACCGCTGACGCCCCGCCCGGCGCCAGAATCCGCGCCGCATGACTTCCGGCTGCCGTCCGGCCGGTTCCCTTCTCGTTCCAACGCTCCGTCCCCGGACTCCACAAGGAAGACCTCGATGCGCATCACGCTCCGCCGCCTGGCCATCGCCTCGGCCTGCTCGATGGCCACCCTCGCCATCGCCGCCGAATCCACCGCCACCTCGGCCGCGACCTCGGCTGCCGCCCTCGGCGCCGCCGACGCCGTCGCCCGCGGCGCGGCCGCCCGTGCGGCGCTCGTCGATCCGGCGCTGGGCTTCTACCGCCAGCCTGCACTGCGCGGCGACCGGCTGGTCTTCGTGGCCGAGGGCGACCTGTGGCAGGCCTCCGCCGCCGGCGGCACCGCCCAGCGCCTGACCACCCATGGCGGCGTCGAGACCTATCCCGCCCTGTCCGCCGACGGCCGCTGGATCGCGTTCACCGGCCAGCAGGAAAGCGCAAGCGACGTCTTCGTCATGCCGGCCGCCGGCGGCGTGCCACGCCGCCTGACCTGGGACACCGGCGCGGTCCGCGTCTGGGGCATCACCGCGCAGAACGAGGTGCTCTACACCGGCAACACCGAGCGCGGCGAGCCCGGCACGCAGCTGCACCTGGTCGACATCGCCACCGGCAAGCACCGCGCGCTGCCGGTCGGCCAGGCCAGCGATGGCGCGCTCAGCGCCGACGGCAAGACCCTGTACTTCACCCGCAACGGCCTGCGCGGCGACAACGCCCGCCAGTACCGCGGCGGCGCCCTGGCGCGGCTGTGGGTGATGGACCTCACCGGCAGCGCCGAGGCCCGGCCGCTGGTCCCCGAAGGCGCCAACGACCGCCGGCCCATGCCCTACGTCGACGCCGGCGGCAACGCCCGCATCGCGTTCCTGTCCGACCGCGACGGCACCTTCAACCTCTGGTCGGTCAAGGCCGACGGCACCGACCCGCGCCAGCACACCCGCCTCAAGGGCTGGGACATCCGCCATGCGAGCCTGGACGGCGCACAGGCGGTCTTCGCCGTCGGCGCGGACCTCTACCGCCTCGATCTGAACGGCAGCGCCGCCGAGCAGAAGCTCTCCATCGCCCTGGGCGGCGACTTCGACCAGCAACGCAAGCGCTGGGTCAGCCGCCCGCAGGACTTCCTGACCGCGGTCTCGCTGTCGCCCAATGGCGAGCAGGTCGTGCTGACCGCGCGCGGCCGCCTGGCGACGCAAGGCGTCGGTCCGCTGCGCCGCGCCGAACTGCCGGTGCCCTCGGGCCTCGGCGACGCCGGCCGCTGCCGCGACACCGCCTTCAGCAGCGACAGCCGCGACGTCTTCGCGCTGTGCGACTACAGCGGCGAACTCGAGATCTGGCGCCTGGCCGCCAACGGCGCCGGCCAGCCGCGGCAGGTCACCGAAGGCGCCACCGCGATGCGCCGCAGCCTGTCGCCCTCGCCCGACGGCCGCTGGATCGCCCACACCGACAAGGAAGGCCGCCTCTTCCTCACCGACCTCAAGAACCCCAGCCGCGCCGCCGCGACCCGCGAGGTCGACCACGACACGCTCGGCGACGGCGCGGCCTCGCTGTCCTGGTCCGCCGACGGCAAGGCGCTGGCCTTCGTCCGCGCCACCAGCAATCCCTATCGCGAGCAGCTGATGCTGCTGACCGTCGCCGACGGCAAGGTCCACCAGCTCGGCAGCGACCGCTACGCCGCGACCGCGCCGGCCTTCAGCCCCGATGGCCAGTGGCTCTACTTCCTGTCGCGCCGCAGCTTCGACGTGACCGGCAACCCCGGCCCCTGGGGCGATCGCAACATGGGCCCGTTCTTCGACAAGGGCTGGAAGGTCTATGCGCTGGCGCTGCAGCCGGGCCTGCGCTTCCCGTTCGCGCAGCCGGATGAACTCCAGGGCCTGAAGGCCAAGGAGGAGGCCGAGGTCCGCGAGCAGGAGAAGGACAAGCCCGACAACAAGGAATCGAAGCAGAAGGTCGACCAGGCCAAGGCCGCCGCGGTGAAGGAAGAGAAGCCCGCAGCCAAGGGCAAGCCCGAGATCCATATCCCCGGCCTGTCGCTGCGCCTGTTCGAAGTGCCCATCGCCGCCGGCAACTACAGCGGCCTGGCCGTGGACTCCAAGCGCCTGTACCTGCACGAGGGCACCACGCTGCGCCAGCTGCCGATCGGTCCCGGCGAGACCAAGGTCGAGACCTTCGCCGAACAGGTCGGCGCCTTCGACCTGAGCGCCGACGGCAAGAAGCTGCTGATCCGCCGCCCCGCGGCGCCGGGCGCCGCGCCGGAGATCCTGATCGTCGACGCCGGACCGAAGATCCCCGGCGACCTGGACAAGTCGCGCGTGCGCTGGACCGACTGGCAGATCGCCGTCGATCCCAAGGCCGAATGGCGCCAGATGTTCAACGACGCCTGGCGCATGCAGCGCGACTTCTTCTACGACAAGGACATGCACGGCGTGGACTGGACCGCGATGCGCGCCAAGTACGCGCCGCTGGTGGAACGCGTCACCGAGCGCAGCGAGCTGGCAGAGGTCATGGCGCAGATGGTGGGCGAGCTCAGCCTGCTGCACAGCCAGGTGGCGCCGGGCGAGCTGCGCAAGGGCGCCGAGGAACCTGGTTTCGCCGGCCTGGGCGCGCAACTCGAACGCGACGCCAAGGGCTGGAAGATCGCCCGCATCTTCAGCGGCGATCCGGAACTGCCGGCCGACGCCGGCCCGCTGGCCGCGCCGGGGCTGAACATCCCGGTGGGCAGCGTGATCACGCAGATCAACGGCCGCGACGCGACCCAGGCCCCCGATCCCAGCGAACTGATGCGCGGCCAGGCCGGCAAGCAGGTGCTGCTGCAGGTGCGCGAGCCCTCCGGCAAGGAACGCCCCGTCGTCGTCACGCCGGTCGACCTGCGCCGCGAAGGCCAGCTGCGCGTCAACGACTGGCGCTACGGCCGCGCCCGGATCGTCGACACCGCCAGCAACGGCAAGATCGGCTACCTGCACCTGCGCGCGATGACCCGCGACGACATCGGCGACTTCGCCCGCGAGTTCTACGCGCAGAGCGAGCGCGAGGGGCTCATCATCGACGTCCGCCACAACAACGGCGGCAACATCGACAGCTGGATCCTGCAGACGCTGCTGCGCCGCGCCTGGGCCTTCTGGCAACCGCGCTCACCCTCCGGCAGCAAGCCCTATCCCAATATGCAGCAGGTGTTCCGCGGCAAGGTCGTCGTGCTGGCCAACGAGGAAACCTACTCCGACGGCGAAACCTTCTCCGAAGGCTTCAAGCGCCTGGGCCTGGGACCGGTCATCGGCAAGACGACCTCGGGCGCCGGGGTGTGGCTGTCCGACCAGAACCGGTTGATGGACAACGGGCTGATGCGCGCCGCGGAGAACGGGCAGATCACCGTCGACGGCCAGTTCCTCGTCGAGGGCAAGGGCGTGACGCCCGACATCGAGGTCGACAATCCGCCGCGCGCGACCGCCAATGGGCAAGATGCGCAGCTGGATGCGGCGATCGCCTGGCTCAAGGATGCGATCGCGAAGGATCCCGTCAAGATGCCGAAGCCGGGGCCTTATCTGCGGCCGATCAAGCAGTGAGCGCTGCGGGGCACCGGCGCTGCGCGACTGCCCGGCAGCCAGCGCGGCCCATCACAGGTAGGAGGCCTCGCGTCCGCGAACCTCCCACCCTGTTCCGGGCCCGGGGTCACTCGCTGACTGCAAGCAAAACGGGAGGCCTCGGCCTCCCGTTTTTCATGGCGTGATGCGGGGATCGGGACGGGTCAGGTCAGCGTCACGCGCGCGAACTGGCGCTTGCCGACCTGCAGCACCATCGTGCCGGCCTCGACCTTCAAGGCCTTGTCGCTGATGGTGACGCCATCGATCTTGACGCCGCCCTGCTCGATCTTGCGGTTGCCCTCGCCATTGGACGGCACCAGGTTGGCCGCCTTCAGCAGCGCGGCAATGCCCATCGGCGCGCCGCTCAGCGTCAGCTCGGGGATGTCGTCCGGAATGCCGCCGCGGGCCCGGTTGTTGAAGTCGACTTCCGCGTCCTCCGCGGCCTGCGCGCTATGGAAGCGCGCGGTGATCTCCTTGGCGAGCATCACCTTCGCTTCCTTCGGGTTGCGGCCGCCCTCGATCTCGCGCTTCAGCGCCGCGATCTCCTCGATCGACTTGAAGCTCAGCAGGTCGAACCACTTCCACATCTGCAGGTCGCTGATCGACAGGATCTTGGCGAACATGCTGTTGGCCGGCTCGGTGATGCCCACGTAGTTGTTCTTGGACTTGGACATCTTCTCGACGCCGTCCAGGCCCTCCAGCAGCGGCATGGTCAGGATGCACTGCGGCTCCTGGCCGTACTCGGCCTGCAGGTGCCGGCCCATCAGCAGGTTGAACTTCTGGTCGGTGCCGCCCAGTTCCAGGTCGGCCTTCAGCGCCACCGAGTCGTAACCCTGCATCAGCGGGTAGAGGAATTCATGCACCGAGATCGGCGTGCCGGCCGCGTAGCGCTTGGTGAAGTCGTCGCGCTCCATCATGCGGGCCACCGTGTACTTGGCCGCCAGCTGGATCAGGCCGCGCGCGCCCAGCGGGTCGGACCATTCGCTGTTGTAGCGGATCTCGGTGCGCGCCGGATCCAGCACCAGGCTGGCCTGCTTGTAATAGGTCTCGGCGTTGTGCTTGATCTGCTCCGGCGTCAGCGGCGGGCGCGTGGCGTTGCGGCCCGACGGGTCGCCGATCATCGAGGTGAAGTCGCCGATCAGGAAGATCACCTGGTGCCCCAGGTCCTGCAGCTGGCGCATCTTGTTCAGCACCACGGTGTGGCCGACGTGGATGTCGGGCGCCGTCGGGTCCAGGCCCAGCTTGATCCGCAGCGGCTGGCCGGTGGCCTCGGAACGGGCCAGCTTCTTCAGCCATTCGTCCTGCGGCAGCAGTTCCTCGCAGCCCCGCAGCGATTGCTGCATCGCATGACGGACCCGGTCGGTGATCGGAAATTCAGCGGCCGGCGAGGACTGGGTTCGAATGTCAGACATGGCACTTCGGAGCCCGCACGGGCTTACGTAAAGTCTTGATTTATCGGGTTTTCTAGCACTTGCAACCCGGGCGCGCCGGTATACTGCCGGCTGTTTTTGCGGGGCGCCAAGAGGGCAAATCTCATGCCCGATGGGACGCTGCAACGCAAGACGGCGATTCTAGTGGACGCTCCCCGCAGCATCAGGACGCCCCCGGCGTCCTTCGCTGGCCGGCACGTCGAATCGCCGGCCCGGGCCCTCCGGGCCACGCCCTGCGGCGTGGCGACGGGCGGCACTCCTCAGGCTCCAGAAAGAAGGTCTTCGGCGCGTGATGAATTGGACTGACGAATGGCAGCGCGTGCAGCGCACGCTCGCTCGCGCCGAATCCTTCGCGGCCAAGCACCCGCGCACCCTGACCGGCACCGTCGTCGGCGCCCTGAGCTGCTTCGCGGTGACCGCCTTCGGCGTCGCCCCGATGGCCCCTGACGCCGCGGACCTGCCGCAGCGCATCGTTTCCGAATCCATCCCGCTGCAGTCGCTGGACGAGCAACTGGCCGAACTGGCCGCGTTCGATCCGGGCCTGTCCCGCAGCGACCTCACCCGCGCCGCCGACACCGCCGACTCGCTGCTCAAGCGCATGGGCGCGGCCGACGTCGCCGCCGCCGCCTTCCTGCGCAGCGACGAGACCGCCAAGAAGCTGCTGACCGGTCGCGTCGGCAAGCGCGTGCAGGTCGTCGCGACCGCCAGCGGCGAAGTGCAGTCCCTCGTCGCCCGCTACGCCGCCGAGGCCAGCGAGCAGCAGGACACCCACTTCACCCGCCTGAGCATCACCCGCGAGGGCGACAAGTTCGTCTCGAAGCTGGAGACCGTGCCGTTCGAGACCCAGACCCGCCTGGGCAGCGGCTCGATCCAGTCCTCGCTATTCGCCGCGACCGACGAGGCCAACGTGCCCGACGCGATCGCCACCCAGCTGGCGGACATGTTCTCCGGCGACATCGACTTCCACCGCGAACTGCGCAAGGGCGACCGCTTCTCGCTGGTCTACGAAACCCTGACCGCCGACGGCGAGCCCATCACCTGGGGCAACCGCGCCGGCCGCCTGCTGGCCGCGGAGTTCGTCAACAACGGCAAGAGCTACCAGTCGGTGCTGTTCCGGGATCCGGCCAGCGGCAAAAGCAACTACTACGGCTTCGACGGCGAGAGCAAGCGCCGCTCGTTCCTGGCGAGCCCGATGGAGTTCTCCCGCGTGACCTCCGGTTTCGCGATGCGCTTCCATCCGATCCTGCAGACCTGGCGCCAGCACCAGGGCATCGATTACGGCGCCCCCACCGGCACCCCGGTGCGCAGCGTCGGCGACGGCAATGTTGAGTTCGCCGGCTGGCAGAACGGCTTCGGCAACGTGGTGCAGCTCAAGCACAGCGGCAACCGCATGACGGTCTACGCGCACCTGAGCCGCATCGACGTCAAGAAGGGCCAGAAGGTCGACCAGGGCCAGAAGATCGGCGCCGTCGGCTCGACCGGCTGGGCCACCGGCCCGCACCTGCACTTCGAATTCCGCGTGAACGGCAAGCAGCAGGATCCGCGCGTGATCGCGCGCTCGTCGGAAGCCGTCACGCTGCCCGCGACCGCCAAGGCCGCGTTCAAGGCCCAGGTCGCCAGCGCCAAGATCGCGCTCGACGCGGCCTCGTCCATCCACGAGGGCGTCGTCGGCGAATAAGCCGGCGGTCGCTCGCGACCTCCACGCCGCGGCGATGACGATGACCGGCGCCGAGCTCTACATCGGACTGATGTCCGGCACCTCGATGGACGGCGTGGACGCGGTGCTGGTGAGCGCCGAGGCCGACGGCAGCGTCCAAGCCCTCGCCCATGAATACCAGCCCTTCGGCGCCGAATTGCGTGCCGAACTGCTGGCGCTGAACAGCCCCGGCGACAACGAACTGCAACGCGCCGCCCTCGCCGGCAATGCCGTCGCTCGCGCCTATGCGCAGGTGTGCCGCGCGCTGCTGAATGCGCAGCGTCGGGTCCCGCAGGACATTCGCGCGCTTGGCGCGCATGGCCAGACCGTCCGGCATCGCCCCGGCGAATTCGACGGCACCGGCTTCACCCTGCAGGTGCTGAATGCGTCATTGCTGGCCGAGCTCACCGGCATCGCCGTGGTCCACGACCTGCGCAGCCGGGACCTGGCCGTCGGCGGCCAGGGCGCGCCGCTGGTGCCGGCCTTCCATCGTGCAGCATTGGCCCAGCCGGGTGAGGACGTCGCCGTCCTGAACGTCGGCGGCATCAGCAATGTCAGCCTGCTGTGGGCCGACGGTCGCAGCGGTGGGTTCGATTGCGGCCCTGGCAACTGCCTGATGGACGGCTGGATCCATCGGCATCAAGGCGCGAGTTATGACGCAGGCGGCCAATGGGCGGCCCAGGGACAGGTGCATGCCGGGCTGCTCGCCGCAATGCTCGCCGAGCCCTACTTCCATCAGGCGCCACCGCGCAGCACGGGACGGGACCTCTTCCACTTGGGATGGTTGGATGAGCGCATCACGGCGCATGCGCCGCAGGTCTCCGCGGTGGACGTGCAGGCCACGCTGCTCGAGTTGAGCGCGCGCTGCGTGACCGACAGCCTGGCGGCTCACGCTCCGGGCGCCTGGCGCGAATTGCTGGTCTGCGGCGGTGGCGCGTTCAACGAGGCGCTGCTTGGACGGCTGCGCGCGCTGCTGCCCGGCATGACGGTAGCAACCACCGATCGTCGTGGCCTGCCGCCGATGCAGGTCGAAGGCGCCGCGTTCGCCTGGCTGGCGATGCGCCATGTGCGCGGGCTCCCGGGCAACCTGCCCGCCGCGACCGGTGGCACCGGACTCCGCGTCCTCGGCAGCTACACCCCGGCGTGAGCCAGAAACGACAAGACCGCCCGAAGGCGGTCTTGGTCATGGCGCCCGACACGTGTCGGGGCAGTCGGGTCGTGCCGGCCGATCAGACCGAGAAGCTCGAACCGCAACCGCAGGTCGTCTGCGCGTTCGGGTTCTTGATCACGAACTGGGCGCCTTGCAGATCTTCCTTGTAGTCGATCTCGGCGCCGACCAGGTATTGCAGGCTCATCGCGTCGATCAACAGCGTCACGCCGTTCTTGGCCATCTGCGTGTCGTCGTCGTTCACCGCTTCATCGAAGGTGAAACCGTACTGGAAGCCGGAGCAGCCACCACCCTGCACGAACACGCGCAGCTTGAGCTCAGGATTGCCTTCTTCCAGCACCAGCTCGCGCACCTTCTCGGCCGCGCTGTCGGTGAAGACCAGCGGAGCCGGCATGTCGCCCATGCCGGTGGTTTGGGTTTCGAGGACTGCGCTCATCGTGGATCCTGTTGTGTCGGAGGAATGGCGGGAATTATCTCAAAGCACCCGCTGCATGGGGCAGGCACTTGGGGATAGCCCCTTCGGCGGGAGGTGCAGCCCACCGGATAAAAAACAAGGCCGCTGGAAACAGCGGCCTTGTTCTGGAGCTTGCGTCGCCGATGAAATCCCAACCCGGATTCCACCAGCGAACGGAAGTCGATCAGCGCTTGCTGAACTGCTTCCGGCGACGGGCGCCGTGCAGACCGACCTTCTTACGCTCGACTTCACGCGCGTCACGCGTGACGAAGCCGGCGCGGCTCAGTTCGGGCTTCAGGGCCGCGTCGTAGTCGATCAGCGCGCGGGTGATGCCCAGACGGACAGCACCGGCCTGGCCGGACTCGCCGCCACCGTGCACGTTGATCTTGATGTCGAAGGCCTCGCCATTGTTCGTCAGCAGCAGGGGCTGGCGCGAAATCATGATCGAGGTCTGACGGCCGAAGTACTGCTCGATCGAGCGGCCGTTCACCGTGATTTGGCCGGTGCCCTTCTTGATGAAGACACGCGCCACCGACGACTTGCGACGGCCGGTACCGTAGTTCCAGTTTCCGATCATCACGGCTCCTTAGATTTCCAGCGCCTTGGGCTGCTGGGCGGTGTGCGGATGCGTGTCGCCCGCGTACACCTTCAGCTTCTTGATCATCGCGTAGCCCAGCGGACCCTTGGGCAGCATGCCCTTGACGGCCTTCTCCAGGGCGCGGCCCGGATGCTTGGCTTGCATGTCCTTGAACTTGGTGGCGTAGATGCCGCCCGGGAAGCCCGAGTGACGGTAGTACACCTTGTCCGTGGCCTTGTTGCCGGTGACACGCAGCTTCTCGGCGTTGATGATGACGATGAAGTCACCGGTGTCGACGTGAGGCGTGTAGATGGCCTTGTGCTTGCCGCGCAAACGGAGTGCCACTTCGCTGGCAACACGTCCGAGCACCTTGTCGGTGGCGTCAATCACAAACCACTCGTGCGTCACTTCGGCCGGCTTGGCGCTGAAGGTCTTCATGAGATTCTTTCAAAAGGCGAAACTTCGGGCGATCTGCCCCCGTACGTTCGGTGCACGCTTGTCGGCGACGTGAATCGCGCGGCCTCTCACGGACGTTCCCCCGCTGCCTTGGAAACGGGAAAGCCGGCGAGTCTAGCAGAACACGCTCGAAAGGCCAAATCCACGCGCCCCGCCGGTCCGGCGCAAGCGCCGCGACGGCGCCCCGCCATGCCGGTTCCGACACGCATTCGGAAGGGAACGACCCGCCGCCCGCTTTCCCCGCTAGCATCCGACCCCATCCGCCACCGCGCCATGACCACCCCGCCCGATCCCCGGCCCACCCCGACGCCCGGCCCCGTGCCGGACGAGGCACCGCGCTCGCGCTGGCACCCCCGCGCGATGCTGGCGCGCTGGACCAGCTGGGTGCCGATCCGCTCGCTGGGGCGGCGCCACCGCAAGCGCATCCTGCAGCACCTGCTGTCCCTGGGGGAACGCGACCGCTACCTGCGCTTCGGCTACCCGGCGCGGGACGAGCAGATCCAGAAGTACGTGGCCGGGCTGGATTTCGTCCGGGACGAGGTCCTGGGCATCTTCAACCGCCGGCTGCAGCTGATCGCGGTCGCGCACCTGGCCTACGCCCCGGCGCCGCAGATCAAGGGCCGGCCGGCGATGGCCGAGTTCGGCGTCTCGGTCGCCACCACGGCGCGCGGCAAGGGTTTCGGCGGCCGGCTGTTCGAGCGCGCCGCGCTGCACGCCCGCAACCGCGGCATCGACACGCTGTTCATCCACGCCCTCAGCGAAAACGCCCCGATGCTGAAGATCGCCCGCAACGCCGGCGCGACCGTCGAGCGCGACGGCGGCGAATCCGAAGCCTGGCTGCGGCTGCCCCCGGACTCGGTGTCCTCGCACGTGGACGAGGCCCTGGAGCGCCACATGGCCGAATGGGACTTCCAGTTCAAGCGCCACATGCGCACCGTCGGCGATTTCCTGGATGGCGTGGCCGAGGTGAAATCCCGCATCCGCAAGGTCCGGGACCGGTCGGACGACCGCCCCGGCGGCCCCGGATCGAAACGCTGATCGCACGGACGGCGGCGGCATTCCACGGCGGCCCACCCGATTCCAGGGGGGAATCCGGATGCATTTTGTAACGCCTTTCCGCTACATTCGCCCGATTCGCCGGTCCGTTGCGCGCTGTCCTTGCCACCTCCGAGCGACCCTCGGCGCCTCGTCGCGCCATCCGTCCGGTCCGTCCAGTTCGTTGGGATATGCAGAACCTGCTTCCGTGGATCATCGCGGGACTGTCGGCGCTGGCGGTCCTGGGACTGCTCGCCGCGCTGCTGCTGCGGCGCCCCCGGCGCGAGCGCAAGCCGCTGCCCACCGAGTGGTCACTGAGCCCGCGCCCGGTCTTCAGCGCGGATGAACGCCGCGTCTTCCGCCTGCTGCGCGAGGCGCTTCCCCACCACGTCGTGATGTGCAAGCTGCCGGTGGTGCGCTTCTGCCAGCCGACCGAGGCCCGCGACGTCCGCTACTGGTATGAGCTGCTGGGCGGCATCAGCGTGAACTTCGCCATCTGCAGCCCCAACGGCCGCGTGCTGGCCGCCATCGACCTGGAAACCGACCGCCCCGGCTCGTCCCGCAGCCTGCAGATCAAGCAGGCCGTGCTGGCCGCGTGCCGGATCCGCTACCTCCGCACCTCGGTCGACCAGCTCCCCAGCGCGACCGAGCTGCAGCTGCTCGTGCCCTACAGCAACCAGGGCAGCCGCGCCAGCATGGCGCCGATGCCGCGCGCCAGCGCGCATGCGCCGGTCGCGAGCGCCGCCGGGGCGCGGCGCGCGGCACCGGTGGCCGCGGCCGCGCGCAACACGCTGTGGAACGACTCGCCCGTCTTCAGCGATTCCTTCTTCGCGCCCGACAGCCGCTATGACGCCTTCGGCGGCGGCGAGTCGATGCACGCGCCGCTGCCGCCGATGGCCGCCCCGATGTCCGCCGCCATGGCCCCGCTGCCGCCCGCCGAACCCCGCGCCCGCGGCTACCGGCCGCGCGCCGGCGCGCACGAGGCCAGCGGCTTCCGCGACTCCCAGCTCGGCCGGGAGTCCCAGTTCGGCCACGACTTCCCGCCCCTGCCCGGCGAATCGCCGGACGCCGACATCGGCGGCGTGGTCGTCGATTCGCCGCGCTACGGGCGGCGCTAAGCTACGCGCCTGCTCCGCTTCCTCGAGGACACACGACGGCGCTCCTGCGCCGTTTTCGTTGCCTCCGCGACTCCATGACTGACACGACGGCCGGGTTCGGCCTCCTGACGCCCGAGCTGATGCTCGATGCCCTCGAGCACGCGGGCCTGCGCCCCGACGGCCGCCTGCTGCAGCTGAACTCCTACGAGAACCGCGTGCTGCTGGCGCACCTGGAGGACGGCGCGGCGGTGGTCGCGAAGTTCTACCGGCCCGGCCGCTGGACCGATGCGCAGATCCTGGAGGAACACGCCTTCGCGCAGGCGCTGGCCGCGGCCGAGGTCCCGGTGGTCGCGCCGCTGACGCTGACCATCGACGGCGCCACCGGCACCCTGGGCCATTTCCAGGGCCAGCGCTTCGCGGTCACGCCGCGCCAGGGCGGCCGTGCGCCGGAGCTCGAGGACCCGGAGGTGCTGCGCTGGATCGGCCGTTTCCTCGCGCGCATGCACGACGTCGGCCAGGCCCAGCCCTTCCAGGCGCGGCTCGCCTGGAACAGCGCCGCGCCGGCGCGCGATGCCCGCGACTGGCTGCGCGCCCAGGACACCCTGCCGCCGGAGCTCTCGGCCCACTGGCACGATGCCGCGGCGCGCTGCATCGACGCGATCGACGCCGCCTTCGACAGCTTGCCGGACCGGCGCTCGCTGCGGCTGCACGGCGATTGCCATCCCGGCAACATCCTGTGGACGCCGGACCGCGGCCCGCACTTCGTCGACCTCGACGACGCCGCCCAGGGGCCGGCGGTGCAGGACCTGTGGATGCTGCTATCCGGCGATCCGGAAGCGGCGCGGATCCAGCGCGACGCGCTGCTGGACGGCTACGAGAGCGTGCGCGAATTCGACTGGCGCGAACTGCGCCTGGTCGAGGCGCTGCGCACGCAGCGCATGATCCACCACAGCGCCTGGCTCGCGCGGCGCTGGGACGACCCGGCCTTCCCGCTGGCTTTCCCGTGGTTCGGGACGCCCAACTACTGGAGCGACCAGGTCGTCAAGCTGCGCGAGCAGCTCGAGGCCATGCAGGTGGCCGCCGAGCGCTTCTGACCGCTTCTGACGCCGCTCAGCCCAGCAGCAGCGCGTTGACGCGGCGCACGTAGGCGGCCGGGTCCTCCAGCACGCCACCCTCGGCCAGCAGCGCCTGGTCGAACAGCACCTGCGCCAGGTCGCCGAAGCGCGGCTCGTCGCCCTCGATCGCGCCGAGCTTCTTCACCAGCGCGTGGTCGGGGTTGATCTCCAGCGTCGGCAGCGCGGTCGGCGCGGTCTGGCCGGCCTGCTTGAGCATGCGGGCCAGATGGCCGCTGATGTCGCCCTCCTCGACCACCACGCAGGCCGGCGAGTCCACCAGGCGGGTGGTCACGCGCACGTCCTTGGCGCGGCCCTCGAGCGCGGTCTTCAGGCGGTCCAGCACCGGCTTGAACTGCTCGGCGGCTTCCTCGGCCTTCTTTTTCTCTTCCTCGTCCTGGAGCTGGCCGAGGTCGACCGCGCCCTTGGCGACCGACTGCAGCGACTTGCCCTCGAACTCGTAGAGGTGGGACAGCATCCACTCGTCGACGCGCTCGGTCAGCAGCAGCACCTCGATGCCCTTCTTGCGGAAGATCTCCAGCTGCGGGCTGTTCTTCGCGGCGGCCAGGCTGTCGGCGGTGATGTAGTAGATGGCCTCCTGGCCCTCCTTCATGCGCGACACATAGTCGGCGAAGGAGACGTTCTGGTCCGCATGCGTCGAGGCGAAGCGCAGCAGCTTGACCAGGCGCTCCTGGTTGGCATGGTCCTCGCCGACGCCCTCCTTCAGCACCTGGCCGAAGTCGGTCCAGAAGCGGGCGTACTTGTCGCGCTCGGCGGCGTCCTCGCTGTTGGCCAGCGACTCCAGCATCGACAGCACGCGCTTGGTCGAGCCCTCGCGGATCGCCTTCACGTCGCGGCTTTCCTGCAGCAGCTCGCGGCTGACGTTCAGCGGCAGGTCGGCCGAGTCGATCACGCCCTTGACGAAGCGCAGGTAGACCGGCATCAGCGCCTCGGCGTCGTCCATGATGAAGACGCGCTTGACGTACAGCTTCACGCCGCCGCGCTTGTCGCGGTTCCACAGGTCGAAGGGGGCCTTGGCCGGGATGTAGAGCAGCTGCGTGTATTCGCTGCGGCCCTCGACGCGGTTGTGGGTGAAGGCCAGCGGCGGCTCGGTGTCGTAGCTGATCTGCTGGTAGAACGCGTCGTACTCGGCTTGCGTGACGTCGCTCTTGGAACGGGTCCACAGCGCGGAGGCCTTGTTCACCGGCTCCCACTCGTCCTTGAGGACCTGCTCGGCCTTGTCGGCGTCCCACTCCTCCTTGCGCATCAGGATGGGCAGCGAGATATGGTCCGAATACTTCGCGATCGTCGACTTCAGGCGCCAGGTCTTGAGAAACTCTTCCTCGCCCTCGCGCAAATGGAGGATCACATCGGTGCCGCGGCCCGGCTTGACGATGGTCTCGACCTCGAAGTCACCGGTGCCTTCGGAGCTCCAACGCACGCCCTGGTCGGCCGGCAGGCCGGCACGGCGGGACTCGACGGTGATGCGGTCGGCGACGATGAAGCCGGAGTAGAACCCCACGCCAAACTGGCCGATCAGGTGCGCATCCTTCTTCTGGTCGCCCTCGAGCTTGGCCATGAACTCGCGGGTGCCGCTCTTGGCGATGGTGCCCAGGTGCGCGATGGCTTCTTCCGCGGACAGGCCGATGCCGTTGTCGCTGATGGTGACGGTGCGGGCCTCGGCGTCGAAGGAGACGCGGACCTCGAGATTGGGCTGGTCTTCCAGGAACTGGGGATGATCCAGGGCCTCGAAGCGCAGCTTGTCGCAGGCGTCGGAAGCGTTGCTGACCAGCTCGCGCAGGAAAATTTCCTTGTTCGAGTAGAGCGAGTGCGTCACCAGATGCAGGATCTGCTTGACCTCGGCCTGGAAGGAATGAGTTTGCTTGTCCATCGTTCGAAAGAAGGGTGGATGAGAGAAACGGGTGGGAGCGCCACCCCGATTGGGGGCGGATTATCGCGGCGGGGCACATGGGCGCGGCGGCGCCGATTTCAAGGGGCCGCCTCTACACTCCCGGCCCTATGCCGATGATCTACTGGTTCGATTTGCTGGGCGTGGCGGTGTTTGCCGTGAGCGGGGCGCTGGCCGCGATGCAGGCCGGGCTGGACCTGTTCGGGCTGCTGGTCATCGCGGCGATGACGGCGGTGGGGGGCGGCACGCTGCGCGACCTGCTGCTGAACCGGCATCCGGTGTTCTGGATGAAGGACACCCGCTACCTGCTGGTGATCGTGGCCAGCGCGCTGGCGGCGCTGGTGGTCGGCCCCTTCCCGGGGCATGCGATCGCGGTGCTCAAGATCGCGGACGCCTTGGGCCTGGCGCTGTTCGCGCTCTGCGGCACGGAGATCGCCGAGGAACACGGCGTGAGGCCGATGCCCGCGCTGCTGATGGGCACGCTGACCGCCTGCGGCGGCGGCGTGCTGCGCGACCTGCTGAGCGGGCAGGCGCCGCTGCTGCTGCGCAAGGACATCTATGCGACGGCGGCGATCGGCGGCATCGCGCTGTACTTCGCGCTCAAGGCGATGGGCATGCCGATGCGCTGGGCCTTCGTGCTGGGGATGGTCGGGGTGGCCGCGCTGCGCCTGGCGGCGCTGTACTTCGGTTGGCAGTTGCCGGCGCTGCAGATGCTGCAGCTTCACTGACGGCGGTCGCCGCCGTCGCCGCCGTCGCCGCCCTCGCCTTCGTCTTCCGACAGCCCTTCGCCGTCGTCTTCGTCGAGGTCTTCGTCCGGGTCCTCGTCCTCGTCCTCGTCCTCGTCGTCGTCCTCGTCGCCGGACGCGTCCGCGTCACGCGTGCCGCGCTTGGCCAGCGCGGCGCGGGCTTCCTTCTCCGCCAGCTTGGCCGCTTCGGCGGCCTCGGCCGCGGCGGTCCATTCGGCGAATTCCGCCGGCGTCTCCAGCGTGATCCGACCAAGCTGCCCCTGGCGCAGGTCGTACAGCAGGATCTCGGCCGCCTTCTGCGTGTTGATGCGGCCACCGGAGAGCACCGCGCCGCGCCGCTTGCCGATCAAGGCCAGCACCTCGCCGTCCAGCAGGCTGGCGTCCGGCTCAAGCTGGTAACGGCGCTTGAGCGACTGCGGATAGTGCCGGCGCAGATAACCCAGCAGGTCCAGCGCGACGACTTCCTCCTCGAAGGCATTGCGGCCGACCGCGCCGCTGGCGGCCAGGTTGATGCCAGCCTCGGGCACGCGGATCTTGGGCCACAGCATGCCCGGGGTGTCAAAGAGGTAGACACCCTTGTCGAGCAGGATCTTCTGCTCGATCTTGGTGATGCCCGGTTCGTCGCCGGTGGCGGCGGCACGCTTGCCCACAATCGTGTTGATCAGCGTCGACTTGCCGACGTTGGGAATGCCGCAGATCAGCACCCGCAGCGGCTTGTCCAGCCCGCCCCGGTGCGGCGCCAGCGCACGGCACTCGGCCGCCATCAGCTTGGCCAGGCCGGGCTGGCCCTGGTGGATCGCCACCGCTTGCGTGTCCGGACGGGAGCGGTAGAAGGCCAGCCACTCGGCCGTGCGGGCCGGATCCGCCAGATCCTGCTTGTTCAGCAGCTTCAGCGCCGGCCGGCCAGCCGTCAGTTGCGCGATCAGCGGATTGGCGCTGCTCGCGGGCACGCGGGCATCGAGCATCTCGATGACCACGTCGATGCCGCTCTTCATGCGCTCGCGGATCGCGCCCCGGGTCTTGTGCATGTGCCCGGGAAACCATTGAATCGCCATGGGGCGGGATTGTCGGTGATCTGGTGGGGGGCGTTCCACATGCCGCGGGCGAGCGCTTGGCCGCCAGGGCGCAGGGCCTTGGCGGCAAGCGCCAAGACCCCGCGCCCTGCCGTCCCCGAACCACCGAGGGGCGCCGAAGTCGTGCCTCAGTTCGGGGCCGGCGCCGGGCGAAGCTCGATGATCGTCGGGGCACCGTCGCGCGACTCGATGCGCACCTCGACCTTGTCGCCAGCCTTCATCGCCGTCAGCTGCGCAGCGCTCAGCACACCAGGCGCCAGCTTGAAGGGCATCGTCATGCCCGGCATGTCCAGATGACGGATCTCGCCATGCTTGAGCGTCAACTTCTGCTGCGCCGCGTCGACACGACGGACCTCGGCAGCAATCCAGTCCTGCGACGACGCCGTGGCGTCGGCACTCGCGGCCGGCGCGGCAGCAGGCGCCGGCTGGCCGTGGCCCTCATGGCCCTCGTGCCCCTGATGCTGGGCGCGCGCCGGCGAGGCCGCAGCGATCAAGGTCAGCGCGATGGCGGCAAGGAAGGTGGGGAAACGGTTCATGGTGATCTCCTGATGAGCGTTTGAATCGATGTCAGCGGCGCGCGGATCGCAGGTCGCGGATCGCGCGTCGATGTTGTGATGGGCGATGGATCAATGGCCCTGATGGCCGCGGCCATCGGGCTTGCGCACGCGCAGCGGTTCGGGCGCAGGCGCCGACGAGGGCGCAGCGGTCCTCGGCGCGGGAGCTGACGGCGCCCCGGGTGGCGCATCGACCGCGCGCGCGACCGTGCCGCGCGGCGCGGCGTACCAGCCCGGATCGCGGTAGTCGCCGGGCTTCTGGTCCTTGCGGACCTTGAGCACGCTGAACATGCCGCCCATCTCGAGCGCGCCATGCGGCCCCCGCCCGGCCATCATCGGGACGGTGTTCTCCGGCAGCGGCATCTCCATGTCGGCCATGTCGGCCATGCCGCGCTCGCCCATCGCCATGTAGTCGGGGATGACCTTGTTGATGCGCGCGGCCAGCCCGCGGTGGTCGACGCCGATCAGCGTGTCGACCTCATGGCCCATGGCGTTCATCGTGTGGTGGCTCTTGTGGCAGTGGATGGCCCAGTCGCCGGGCTCGTCGGCGATGAATTCGATCTGCCGCATCTGGCCCACCGCGACGTCGGTGGTGACCTCGGGCCAGCGCGCGGACCTGGGCACCGGACCGCCATCGGTGCCGGTGACCTCGAACTCGTGCCCGTGCAGGTGGATGGGGTGGTTGGTCATCGTGAGATTGCCGACCCGCACGCGCACGCGGTCGCCCTGGCGCACGTTGAGCGTGTCGATGCCCGGGAAGACGCGGCTGTTCCAGGTCCAGAGGTTGAAGTCGGTCATCGTCATCGTGCGCGGCGTGTAGCTGCCGGGATCGATGTCATAGCTCGAGAGCAGGAAGCAGAAGTCGCGCTGCACCTCGGCGATCTGCGGGTGCCGCGCCTTCGGATGGGTGACCCAGAAGCCCATCATGCCCATCGCCATCTGCGTCATCTCGTCCGCATGCGGGTGGTACATGAAGGTGCCGGGCCGGCGGGCGATGAACTCGTAGACGAAGGTCTCGCCCGGTTTGATCGCCGGCTGCGTGAGCCCGGAGACGCCGTCCATGCCGTTGGGCAGGCGCTGGCCATGCCAGTGGACGCTGGTGTGCTCGGGCAGCTTGTTGGTGACGTAGATGCGCACGCGGTCGCCTTCGACGACCTCGATGGTGGGGCCGGGCGACTGGCCGTTGTAGCCCCACAGGTGCGCGGTGCAGCCCGGCGCGAGTTCGCGCAGGACCGGCTCGGCGACGAGGTGGAATTCCTTGACGCCGTCGCGCATGCGCCAGGGCAGCGTCCAGCCGTTGAGGGTGACGACGGGGTTGTAGGGCCGGCCGTCCGGCGGCGTCAGCGGCGGCGCGGTGTCGGGCGTGTCGCGCTGGGCGGGCTCGGGCAGCGCCGCCATCGCGACGCGCGAGACACCGCTCGCGTTGACCGCGCCGGCCGCGCCGAGCGCCGCACCCGCGGCGGCGCGGGCGAACAGGTTGCGTCGGGAAATCATCGGGATTCCTTTCAGGACCGCGCGCTCAATGCGCGGCGGCGCCGGCGGCTTCGGGCGCCGCGGCGGTCGGAGTCGGGGAAGCGGCCGCGGCGCCGTCGCGCACGGGGCCGAGCAGGCTCTGCGAGAGCATCGATTCGGCGAGCCAGTAGTCGCGTCGCGCGTCGAGCGCGGCGGCGACGGCGCGGGCCTGGGCCCGCGCGTCGGCGAGCAGGTCCATGACGCCGACCAGCATGCCGTTGTAGCGCAGCAGGGTTTCGTCGGAGACCTGCCGGGCCAGCGGCAGCACCTCGTCGTGATGACGCCGGGCGATGCGCCAGGCGGTCTCCGCGCGGGCCCGCGCGACGCGGACTTCGGAGCGCGCGTCGATCGCCACCTGCGCGGTCCGCTCGAGCGACTGCCCGTAGGCCTCGCGGGCACCGGCCACGCGCGCCTGGCCCCAGTCGAAGAGCGGCAGCTCGACGCTGAGCTCGACGCCCCGCTGGGTGGGTTCCTCGTTGCTGCTGTTGCGCTGCAGGCCGAGTTCGAGCACGTTGATCCGGCCGGTCCGGCGCGTCAGGCCCAGCTGCGCGGCGAGCTGCTCCGAGTCGCGCTTCGCGGCCTGGATGTCGAGCCGCTGCGCCACCGCCTGCCGCTCGAGGTCGTCGGCGGCGCGGAAATCGGTCGGCACGTCGGGCAGGCGCTCCGGCAGCGTCAGCGTCGTCACGTCGTCGCCCCACAGGCCGATCGCGCGGATCAGCGCCTCGCGGTCGCCGGTCGCCTGCAGCTCGGCCTGCTCCAGCGCGAGCTGAGCCTCGGCCAGCACCGCGCGCTCGCGGGCGAGCCGCAGTGCGCTGACATTGCCGGCCTGGCGCATCCGCAGCGCCAGTTCCGCGCCGGCGGAGGCGGAGTCCAGCACCGTGCGCGCCTGCCGCAGGCGCTCCTGCGCGGCGACGGCCTGGACCCAGCTGCGACGCGCCTGGGAGGCGACGTCGAGCAGCTGCTGCGCGACGCGCGCCTGCTCGCGGGCCAGGGCCTGGGCGGCGGCGTCCTGGCGGGCACCGCGGCCGAGCAGGCTCAGCAGGTTGAACTCGAGGCCGCGCTCGATCTCGCGCTCGTCGCCGCGCACGAGGCGGCCCAGGCTCAGGACCGGGTTCGGCCAGAGCAGCGTCTGCACGCGCTCGGCGTCCGCCATGCCCAGGCCGTAGAGGCCGGCCTGCAGGCCGCGGTGGTTCAGCAGCGCGAGCTGCACGGCGCCCTGGGCATCGAGCGGCCGCGCCAGCAGGGCGTCGGTGCGCGCGCGCGCGGCGGCGCGCTGGTCGTCGGTGCGCTGCAGCGGCAGGTCGCTGCCCAGCCAGTCGCGGCTCTGCCGCTGGACCGGCTCGGCCGCCTGCTCCGGCGAGAGCGACGCGCAGGCCGAAAGGCCCAGCGCCAGCAGCACGGGCAGGGTCAGGCGCAGGGAAGTCATCGTCGAGGACATCGGGGGCTCCTCAATGGTGGTGATGGCCGCCGGCCGGGGCCGAGGTGGCGCTCGCGGGGACCGGGGCGGCGCTGGCCGCAGACGCGGCGCTCGCCGGGACGGAGGAGGCAGCTGCCGGTCGGGCGGGCGACGCTGGCGGCGGGGCGGGTGCGTTAGCGGCTTGGCTTTCGCGCAGTAGCGCGCGCCAGCCGCCGGCCTCGTGGACACGGCGGTTGGCCTGGCGCCAGTCGCCGACACCGGGGTCGGCGACTGCGGCGCCGGAGGCGGGCACGGGCGGCTTGACGATCGGCGCGGGCGTGGTCGCCCGAGGGTCGGCGGGATCGGGGGGCGCGGCCGCGGCAGACCCGAGGGTCGCGGCCACGGCCAGCAGGCAGAGCAATCGAGAAGACATGGCTTCCTCGCGGAGGATCGGGAGCAGGGAGGACTGCCCAGACCCCTCACCCCTGCCCTCTCCCCGCCAGCGGGGAGAGGGAGTCAGTCAGACCGCGTCTCCAGCACCAGCGGCGCGAGAGTGGATCAGACCCTCTCTCTGGCGCCACATCGGAGCAAGGGAGCGGATCAGACCTCTTCCCTGGCGCCACCAGCGGGGCGAGGGATCGAATCGGACTCCCTCTCCCGCTTGCGGGAGAGGGTGGGGGTGAGGGTCGGTGCAGGCCGCCGGCCGGGCCGTCAGGCGGAACCCGGCACGATGGCGACGCTCACGGCGGCTCGTCCAGGACGAGCGCCGGCGTTCAGGCGAGGAAGGTTTTCGGCGGCCGCTCGAGCGGCTGCGGCGTCTGCTCGGGCGCGTCGATGGCGCGGAGCGTGGGGGTGGCGTCGCGCAGGTCCTGCGCGGCGAGCATCAGCGGCGCGATCGGCATCGCGGCGCCGATGCAGCACTGCAGGCAGATGCCGCAGTGGTGATCGGTGGCGGCATCCCTGCCGTCGTCGTGCGGCGCCGCGGCGTCCGTCGGCGACAGGTCCGTCGAGGCCCCGTCATGACCGCCGTGCGTCATGCCGCCCATGCCGCCCATGCCGATCCCATCGTGGCCCATCGCGCCCATGTGCATGGCGCTCATGTCCATGCCGGCCATCTCATGGCAGTCGGTGGGCATCGTCGCGACGGCGCCGCCGCCGTGCGCGGACATCAGCGCCATGCCGATGCCCATCGTGGCCGCGAGCGCCCCCTGCAGCGGCAGGGTCAGGGCTAGCACGGCCAGCACCAGCCAGCGGCTCCAGAGGAGCCGGCGCGGACCGGTGGCTTGCGGACGGGACATGGGGCCGGAGTGTAGGCGAGGCAAGGCCCGGGCGCTCACCTCGGCCCTGGCCGCCACAGGGCCTCCCGACCTCCCGGCTCAGTCCTCGTTCTTGAAGACCAGCTTGACCTCGTGCGTCTCCTTCTGGCCGCTGGGCTCGAACTTCCAGTCCATCAGCGCGCGGGTGACGGCCTTGTCGAAGACCTTGCGCGGCTCGGCCTCCAGGATCTCGACGCCCGAGACCTTGCCGTCCGGCTCGATGTTCATCTTGGCGCGCACCGAGCCCTGCGAGATCGACTGGCGGGCGGCTTCGGCCGGGAACTCCGGCGGCACCTTCTTGACGATCTTCGGCGTGGCATGGGCGCCGGCGGCCAGGACCAGCGCGGCGGCCAGGCCCAGCAGGCTGCGGGAAACGGTGGGGATCAGGTTCTTGCTCATCTTGGGACCTCGTACGTCTTGGGTGAGGAAAGCGGGATTTCCGGTAGGAACTGGGGCGACTCGCGCAGCCGGGACTTCAGGTCGCGGAGCGGGCCGTGCTGAAGAAGCCCACGGCCTGCACCAGGCGCGAGCTGCTGTCGCGCAGCGAGTCGGTGGAGCGGGTCAGTTCGTCGACCAGCGTGGTGTTCTGCTGCGTCGCGCGGTCCAGCTCGTTCATCGCGTTGTTCACGACGCCGACGCCGGCCGCCTGCTCCTGGGCCGAATGCGAGATCTCCTCGATCAGCTGGCCCATGTTGTTGACCTCGTCCACCACCGAGCGGATCGTCGCGCCGGCGTTGTTGACCAGCGCCGTGCCGTTCTCGACCTTGACGGACGATTCCTGGATCAGGACCTTGATCTCCTTGGCCGCCTGCGCCGAGCGCGAGGCCAGCGCCCGCACTTCCGACGCGACCACCGCGAAGCCCTTGCCGTGCTCGCCGGCACGGGCCGCTTCCACCGCGGCGTTCAGCGCCAGGATGTTGGTCTGGAAGGCGATGCCGTCGATGACGCCGATGATGTCGCCGATCTTGCGCGAGCTCGCGCTGATCTCTTCCATCGTCGAGACGACCTGGCTCACCACCGTGCCGCCGGCCGAGGCCGACTGGCGCGCCTTGCTGGCGATGCTGGCGGCCTTGCGGGTCAGCTCGCTGGCGCCGTTCAAGTTGGAGGCGATCTGCTCCACCGACGCGGCGGTGTTCTGCAGGCTCTCGGCGGAACGCGCGGTGCGGTCCGACAGGTCGACGTTGCTGCCGGCGATCTCGTTGGAGTTCTGGGCCACCTCGCCCGCCGCGGCGCTCACGCTGGCCACCACGCCCGACAGCGCCGTCTGCATGTCGCGCATCGCGTGCAGCATCTGCGCCAGTTCGTCGGAGCCCTGCACGTCGATGTGCTGCGACAGGTCGCCCGAGCTGATCGCCTGCGCCGCGTCCTTGGCCTTGCGCGCCGGCACGATGATCGAACGCGCGATCGTCAGGCCGCCGACACCCCCGATGACCACGGCGATCACGACCAGCAGGCCGGTGATGACGATGGACTGGTTGGCCAGCTTCGCGCCGCCTTCGGCCAGCGCGCGGCCACCGGCGAACTGCAGCTCGACCAGGCTTTTGAGCGTGTCCTGGTAATCCTTCTGCGCCGGACGCACGTCCTTGATCAGGGCCTCGCGGGCCTCGTCGGGGCTGCCGTCCTGCTGCACCGCCAGGAACTTGGACACCGCGGCGGCGAACCGGGTCTGGTGCTCGCGCACCTTGGCCACGACTTCCTTGTCCTCCTTGACATCGGCGACCTTGGCCTCGAGCTCGGCCAGCTGCTTCTGGCCCTCCTCGAGCGCGGCGGCGATGTCGTTCTTCTGGCGCTTGATCGCATTGGCCGTGTCCAGCAGCAGCAGGTCGCGGGAGGCGCGCGCGATGATGTTGACGTCGCTCTCCAGCGTGTTGGCCAGGGCGATCTTCACGAGGCTGGAGTCGGCCGTCGTGCTCAGGTCATGGGAGAGGCGGCTGGCGTTGTGGGCGCCGAAAGCGCCGATCACGATCAGCAGCAGGATCAGCAGCGCATAGCTCAGCGTCAGGCGCTGGCCGATGCGCAGGCGGGATAGAAACGACATCGATTCCCTCGCAACGATTCAGTTGTTGTTGATTGGCCGGACAGCGCGGGCACGTCGGCGCTCGTGGCGTCGTCGCTGCGGTCCGACCATCGGATTCGGCGCGATCATCGTTGGACTTGATCCGGGGCACCGATGCCGGTTCCGAGGGCCCGTGAATTCTGACGCGGCACTTGCAACTGAATGCAAACGGCGTTTTCACTGGCTCGGTAGAAGCCCTAATGCGGCGCTCGGCGCGGTTTCATGATTCCTGCACATTCCTTCGCGAGTCGCCCGCGTCACGCCCGTATCCGCGCCGTAACCGCCTCGCGGCCAGCGCGCCTCGTCGCAGCGAGGGTCAGGGCTTGCCGCTCTCCGGCAGCGGCGTGAGGGTCAGGGCTTGTCGGGCGCTGAGGACGTCGACGGCGCGGCCGCCACGTCCTCGCCATCCAGCTCGACACGGTTGCGCCCGCCCTGCTTGGCGCGGTACATCGCGGCGTCGGCGCGACGCAGCGGGTCCTCGACGCCGGCGTCGTCGCCCCGCAGCAAGGTCACCCCGATGCTGACGGTGTACGAGATCGACGCCGCGCCGCCGTCCTTCGCGTCGAGCGCCACCGGCGTCGCGGCGATGCGCTCGCGCAGGCGCTCGGCGAAGCGGCGCGCGCCGGCCAGGTCGGTGTGGGCGAGCCCGATGACGAACTCCTCGCCGCCGAAGCGCCCCGGCAGGTCGACGTCCCGCGAGGCGTCCTTCAGCACCTGCGCCAGGGCGCGGATCACCGCGTCGCCGGCGGCATGGCCGTGGTGGTCGTTGACCTGCTTGAAGTGGTCGATGTCCAGCATCAGCAGCGCGGACGGCGTGCGGTAACGCCGCACCGTGCGCAGCAGCGCGCGCAGGCCTTCCTCGGTCGCCATCCGGTTGGCCAGCCCGGTGAGGCCGTCGGTGCGCGAGCGCTGCTCGAGTTCCGCGTTGACCTTGGCGAGCTGGGTCACCAGCGCCTCGGTCGAGCGCAGCCAGCGCGACAGCGCCTGGTACCCGAACTGCGCCACGAACAGCACGATCAGCGTGAACACCCAGAAGAACACCCAGGCGGTGCTGAGCATCACCCGCGACGCTTCCTCCAGCCGGCTCCAGTCGCCGCTTGCCAGCGCGGCGCGCAGCTGCAGCGAGCCCAGGCCCAGGCTCACCAGCCCATACCCCTGCACCGCCAGCACGATCGCGAACAGCAGGCCCAGGCCCATCGCGCGGCGGCCGCTGGGCGGCGGCGTGAACAGCGCCGGCCGGCGCGCGATCCAGCGCGAAAGCCGCGGCCAGCTCAGCGCCATCAGTGGCCCGCCGAGCAGCACGCTCTGCAGGAAGGCGCCCAGCCACCAGCCCTGCCAGATCGGCAGCTGGCGCTCGGCGGCGAGGTCGTGGTTGAAATTCCAGATCAGCGCGCCGGCGGAGCTGAACACCGCGCCGACGAAACACAGCGGCACGAAGAACAGCCAGGCTCTGAGGCTGCGCAGCCCGCGCGCCGCGCCGACGGCCCGGTAGCCCAGCGCCAGCACGCCCAGCCCGAGCGGGTTGGCGCAGGCGAAGACCGCCGCCCAGCCCGGCGCCATGCCGGCGTCGACCGCCAGCACGAAGGTCGCCGCCCAGGCGGGCACCGCACCCCAGCGCCAGCCGAAGCACAGCGTCCACCACAGGCACAGCGGGATCGGCGGGTAGAAGGTCAGGAAGGCGACCGCGCCGCCCAGGTCGACGGGAATCCCGGACCAGCCCTCGCGCACCGTGAGCAGGCCCAGCACGACGCAGGCGATGACGGTCGCCAGCCAGCCGCCGAGCAACCAGCGTCGTTCAACCGCCCTGCCCTCGCGCCACAGCGCCCGGACCGACAGGCTGCCCGGGGTGTCGGGCATCAGGTCGGCCAGGCGCTGCAGCGGCTCCATTCAGCCCCCCGGCGGGGTCGGACGGGTCCGCGCGCCGAAGATCGCCGAGCCCACGCGCACCATCGTGGCGCCTTCCAGGATCGCGGCGTCCATGTCGGCGCTCATGCCCATGCTCAGGGTGTCCAGGCTCAGCCCGAGGTCCCGGTTGAGCGCGGCCAGCAGCCCGGCCAGCGCCCGGTGCGGGACCCGCTGCGCCTCCAGCGTGGCGGCCGGCTCCGGGATCGCCATCAGGCCGCGCAGCCGCAGCCTCGGCAGCGCGGCGACCGCGCGCGCCACCTCCGCCACCTCGGCCGGCGCCAGGCCGCTCTTGGACGCCTCGCCGCTGATGTTGACCTGCAGGCAGACGTCCAGCGGCGGGAGCGCCGCCGGCCGCTGCTCGGCCAGCCGCTGGGCGATCTTGAGCCGGTCGACGCTGTGCACCCAGTCGAAGCGCTCCGCCACCACCCGCGTCTTGTTGCTCTGCAGCGGCCCGATCAGGTGCCACTCGACGCGCTCGCGCAGGTCGGCCAGCGCATCGATCTTGTCGACGGCCTCCTGCACGTAGTTCTCACCAAAGCGGCACTCGCCGGCCTCGAACGCTTCTCTCACATCCGAAGCCGGGAAAGTCTTTGTTACCACCAGCAGCGTGACGCTGTGCACGGGCCGCGACGCCTGCAGGCAAGCCCTCTCAATGCGGCCATGGAGCTGTTGTATGTTCTCGGAGATCGTCGCCATAATCGCCAACGCTTTTCCCTATCCCATGGACATCACCCAACTGCTGGCATTCTCGGTCAAGAACAAGGCCTCCGACCTTCACTTGTCCGCCGGTCTGCCCCCCATGATCCGCGTCCATGGCGACGTGCGCCGCATCAACGTCGAGGCCCTCGAGCACCGCCAGGTGCACGACATGGTCTACGACATCATGAGCGACGCCCAGCGCAAGACCTACGAGGAGACGCTGGAGTGCGACTTCTCGTTCGAGATCCAGGGCCTGGCGCGCTTCCGCGTCAACGCGTTCAACCAGAACCGCGGCGCCGGCGCCGTGTTCCGGACCATCCCGAGCAAGATCCTGACGCTGGAGCAGCTCAACTGCCCCAAGGTCTTCGCGGACCTGGCGATGAAGCCGCGCGGCATGGTGCTGGTCACCGGCCCGACCGGCTCGGGCAAGTCGACGACGCTGGCCGCGATGATCAACCACCTCAACGAGAACGAGTACGGCCACATCCTGACCGTCGAGGACCCGATCGAGTTCGTGCACGAGTCCAAGAAGTGCCTGGTCAACCAGCGCGAGGTGGGCCCGCACACGATGAGCTTCTCCAACGCGCTGCGCTCAGCGCTGCGCGAGGACCCGGACTGCATCCTGGTGGGCGAAATGCGCGACCTGGAAACCATCCGCCTGGCGCTGACCGCCGCGGAGACGGGCCACCTGGTCTTCGGCACGCTGCACACCTCGTCGGCCGCCAAGACGGTGGACCGGATCGTGGACGTGTTCCCCGCGGCGGAGAAGGAAATGGTCCGCGCGATGCTGTCGGAATCGCTGCAGGCGGTGATCTCGCAGACGCTGTGCAAGACCAAGGACGGCAACGGCCGGCTGGCGGCGCACGAGATCATGCTGGGCACCTCGGCGATCCGGAACCTGATCCGCGAGAACAAGATCGCGCAGATGTACTCCTCGATCCAGACCGGCAACAACCTGGGCATGCAGACGCTGGACCAGAACCTCACCGACCTGGTCCGCCGCAACATGATCAGCCCGGCCGAAGCCCGGCTGAAGGCCAAGTTCCCCGAGAACTTCCCCGGCTGACCCGCCCCCAACGACAAACACGACCGGGACCCGGGCGACTGAGCGACGGCGCCCCGGCATAAGGACAGGACCTCGCCATGGAACGCGATCAGGCCACCAAGTTCATCAACGACCTGCTGCGCCTGATGGTGTCGCGCAAGGGCTCCGACCTGTTCCTGACGGCGGAGTTCCCGCCCGCGGTCAAGGTCGACGGCAAGGTGACCAAGGTGTCGCCCCAGCCGCTGACCGGCCAGCATACGCTGCAGCTGGCGCGGGCCATCATGAACGACAAGCAGGCGGCCGATTTCGAGCGCACCAAGGAGTGCAACTTCGCGATCTCGCCGCAGGGCATCGGCCGCTTCCGCGTCAACGCCTACATCCAGCAGGGCCACGTGGCGCTGGTGCTGCGGACCATCCCCCAGACCCTGCCGACGATCGAGTCGCTGGACCTGCCCGTGGTCCTGAAGGACGTCACCCAGACCAAGCGCGGCCTGGTGATCCTGGTGGGCGCCACCGGCTCGGGCAAGAGCACGACGCTGGCGGCGATGGTCGACCACCGCAACGAGACCACCTACGGCCACATCATCACGATCGAGGACCCGGTCGAGTTCGTCCACCCGCACAAGAACTGCATCGTCAGCCAGCGTGAGGTCGGCCTGGACACCGAAGGCTGGGAGCAGGCGCTGAAGAACACGCTGCGCCAGGCGCCGGACGTGATCCTGATGGGCGAGATCCGCGACCGCGAGACGATGGAGCACGCCGTCGCCTTCGCCGAGACCGGTCACCTGTGCATGGCCACGCTGCACGCCAACAGCGCCAACCAGGCGCTGGACCGGATCATCAACTTCTTCCCCGAAGAGCGCCGCGCCCAGCTGCTGATGGACCTGTCGCTCAACCTGAAGGCGCTGGTGTCGCAGCGGCTGCTGCCGCGCCAGGAGGGCAAGGGCCGGATCGCCGCGGTCGAGATCCTGCTGAACACGCCGCTGATCAGCGACCTGATCTTCAAGGGCGAGGTGGGCGAGATCAAGGAAATCATGAAGCGCTCGCGCGAGCTCGGCATGCAGACCTTCGACCAGGCGCTGTTCGACCTCTATGAATTCGGCAAGGTCACCTACGAGGACGCGCTGCGCAATGCCGACTCGGTCAACGACCTGCGGCTGCAGATCAAGCTCAACAGCGAGCGGGCGCGCAGCGGCGACCTGGCGTCGGGCACCGAACACCTGACCATCGTCTGAGCGCGCGGGAGGGACACAATCGGCGGGTCTTCATCCACCCACCGACAGGTTCCTCCATGAGCAGCATCGGCCAGCGTTCCTACGACTCCATCCCTCCCCTGCGCGTCGCCTTCCTCGGCCTCGGCGTCATGGGCTTCCCGATGGCGGGCCATCTCGCCAAGGCCGGGCATGGGGTCGTCGCCTACAACCGGACGCCCGCGAAGGCGCAAGCCTGGGTCGCCGAGTTCGGCGGACAGTCGGCCGCGACGCCGCGTGAGGCAGCCCAGGGCGCCGACATCGTCTTCTGCTGCGTCGGCAACGACGCCGACCTGCGCTCCGTCGTGCTGGGCGCCGACGGGGCCTTCGCCGGCATGAAGCCCGGCGCGTTCCTCGTCGACCACACCACCGCCTCGGCCGAAGTCGCCCGCGAGCTCGCGGCCGAAGCGACGCGACGGGGCCTGCACTTCATCGACGCCCCGGTCTCCGGCGGCCAGGCCGGCGCGGTGAACGGCGCGCTGACCGTCATGTGCGGCGGCGACGAGGCCGTCTTCGGACGCATCCAGCCGGTCGCGATGCACTTCGCCAAGGCGGTGACCCGCGTGGGCGAGGCCGGCGCCGGCCAGCTCGCGAAGATGGTCAACCAGATCTGCATCGCCGGCATCGTCCAGGGCCTGTCCGAGGCGATCGCCTTCGGCCAGAAGAGCGGCCTGCCGATGCCGCTGGTGCTCGAGGTCATCGGCAAGGGCGCCGCCCAGAGCTGGCAGATGGACAACCGCGGCAAGACCATGGTTGAGGACAAGTTCGACTTCGGCTTCGCCGTGGACTGGATGCGCAAGGACCTCGGGCTGGTGCTCGACGAGGCGCGCCGCAACGGCGCGCGCCTGCCGCTGACCGCCCTGGTGGACCAGTTCTATGCCGACGTGCAGGCCGAGGGCGGCGGCCGCCTCGACACCTCCAGCCTGATCAAGCGCCTGCGCTGAAGCGCGCCCGGCGCCGGTTGCGGGCGCGGCGCGCCTAGGCTTCGCCGAGCGCGCGGGCGACCAGTTCCACCTGCTCCAGCTGATGGATGGCGTGCGAGGAGGTGGCGCCCGAACCGTTCGGCCGTCGCGCCACGCAGCGCAGCCGCGCATGCGGCGGCAGCAGCTCATCCATCTGCTCGCGGATGAAGGACCAGGCGCCCTGCTGCCGGTGCTCCTCCTGCACCCAGGTGATTTCCACCAGCGCCGGATACCGCGCCAGCAAGGCCTCCAGCGCCTGCGCCGGGAACGGATAGAACTGCTCGATCCGCGCCACCGCCAGGTCCGCCCGCGCGACCGAGCGCCGCCCGCGGTCCAGGTCGTAATAGACCTTGCCGCTGCACAGCAGCAGGCGCTCGACCTGGCGCGGGTCCTCGACCGTCGTGTCGTCGATGACCGTCTGGAAGCTGCCCCCGGTCAGCTCGTCGATCCCGGCGTGCGAGGCCTTCTCCCAATAGAGCGTGCCCTTGGGCGACATCACGATCAGCGGCTTGCGCAGCGTGTCGAAGGCCTGCCGGCGCAGCAGGTGGAACCACTGCGCCGCCGTCGACGGGCAGGCCACGCGCAGGTTGTCCTCGCCGCACAGCTGCAGGAAGCGGCTCAGGTAGCCGCTCGAGTGGTCCGGCCCGATGCCCTCGTTGCCATGCGGCAGCAGCACCGCCAGCGAGGAGGTGTCGCCCCACTTCTCCTCGCCCGAGCTGATGTACTGGTCGACGAAGACCTGCGCGCCGTTGACGAAGTCGCCGAACTGCGCCTCCCACACCGTCAGCGTGCGCGCGGCGCCGACGCTGTAGCCGTACTCGAAGCCCAGCACCGCCTCCTCGGACAGCGGCGAGTTGTGGATGTCGAAGCGGCCGCTGGGGCCGTCGCCGGCCGCCACCTGGCGCAGCGGCACGAACTCCGCGGCCGTGCCGTCGCGCGCGCCGCCCGCGCCGCTCGCGCTGCCAGCCTCCTGCGAGGTCCAGACCGCCTGGCGGTGCAGGAAGGTGCCGCGACGCACGTCCATGCCGGAGACCCGCACGTTCAGTCCGCCGCGCAGGATGGTGGCGTAGGCCAGGTTCTCGGCGAAGCACCAGTCGGCCCGCAGCGGCGGCTCGGCCAGGCCGGCCATGCGCCGCCAGTGGTCGACCAGCGTGCGCACCATCGCATGCGGCTCGAAGCCGTCGGGCAGCGTCGTCATCGGGTCGATCAGCGCCTGCACGCCGGCCGCGTCCAGGGCCGGCACCGCGCCCGGCCGGCGCAGCGGCGACGGCGTGTCCTCGGCCGGCAGCGCGGGATCGGAGAAGGCCTGGTGGGCCCGCACCCGGCAACGCGTCACGTGCGAGGCCAGGTCGGTATCGGGCGGCACGACGCGGTCGGCGCGCAGCGCCGCGGCGTAGCGATCGACGATGGTCGGGTGCGACTGCGTCAGCGCATGGATGCGCGGTCGCGTCAGCGCCGGCACGTCACTTTCCGAATGGCCGAGCCGGCGGTAGCCGATCAGGTCGATGACGATGTCGGAGCCGAAGCGCGCGCGCCAGGCCATCGCGATCGCGGCGGCCCGCAGCGCCTGCTCGGGCTCGTCCGCGTTCACGCGCAGGACCGGCGCGTCGATCATGCGGGTGACGTCGGTGCAGTACTGCGCGGGCCAGGCGCTCATCGGGTTGGGCTCGGTGAAGCCGACCTGGTTGTTGATGATCACGTGCACCGTGCCGCCGACGGTGTAGCCCGGCTTGCCACCCAGCATCAGCGTCTCCATCACCACGCCCTGCCCCGCGAAGGCGGCGTCGCCATGCAGCATCAGCGGCAGCACCAGGCGCCGGCCGTCCTGGTCGGCGCGCTCGCGGCTGAGCGCGTCCTGGCAGGCGCGCGCCAGGCCGGTCAGCACCGGATGCACGCTCTGCAGGTGGGACGGGTTGTGCGCCAGCGTCAGCGTCAGGCGGCCGCGCGGCGTGTCCAGCTCGCGCTCGCCGCCCAGGTGATAGACCAGGTCGGTGTGGCGCTCCGGATGCGGCGACTTCGGATCGAAGTGGTCCAGCACCTGCGCCGGCGGGAAGCCTATCAGGTTGACCAGCACGTTGACCCGCCCGCGGTGCGGCATGCCCAGGAAGATCCGCCGCACGCCGAGGCCGGCCGCCTCGGCGCAGAGCGCGTCCAGCAGCGGGATCAGCGTCTCGTTGCCTTCCAGCGAGAAGCGCTTCGCATGCGGGAAGGCCTGGGCGACATGCTCCTCCCAGCCCTGCGCGCGGATCAGCCGGTCCAGCAGCGCGAGCCGCTCCGCCGCGCCGCCCGGCACCGGCGGCGAGGCTTCCATCTCGTGATGCAGCCAGTCGCGCCGCGACGCGTCGCGCACCGCGCTGGCGTCCAGGGCCAGGCCGCCGCAGTAGATGGCCTTGAGCGCGCGGTCCAGGTCGCCGACGGTGCGCGCGCTCCACAGCGGCGCGCCGGCCGGCGACAGCCATTCGCCGGGCTGCAGGCCGAAGCACTGCGGATCGAGCAGCCCCGGATCGGCGGGCCTCGACACGCCCAGCGGGTCGAGCCGCGCGCTGCGGTGGCCGTCACGGCGGTGCGCCTCGATGAAGGCCAGCACCTCGGGGCGCCAGCGCGCCGCGGCGGGCGGCGAGACCGGCGACGAAGCGGACGGTGCGGGGGAAAGGGATGCGGGCGCCGTCGCGCCCTCCTGGATCCTGTCGTTCATGCGGGTCGCTCCCTGGTGAGTCGACGAAGACGGCGCGGCGATGACAGTGCCGCGGGCACGGGGCGCGCCGGTGCTACAGCACGAAGGCGCGGACCGCGTTGTTCAGATGGGCGGCCTCGTCCTCCAGCGCCTTGGCCGAGGCGGTGCTCTGCTCGACCATCGCCGCGTTCTTCTGCGTGGTGTCGTCCATCTGCATGATGGCCATGTTGACCTGCTCGATGCCCATGCTCTGCTCGCGGCTGGAGGCGCTGATCTCGGCGACCACGCCGCTGACCTGCTGGATGCCGGTGACGACCTGGGTCATGGTGGCGCCGGCCTGCTCGACCAGCCGGCTGCCGGCGCCGACCTGCTCGGTGGACGCGACGATCAGGTCCTTGATCTCGCGCGCGGCACCGGCCGAGCGCTGCGCCAGCGCCCGGACCTCCGAGGCGACGACCGCGAAGCCGCGGCCGTGCTCGCCGGCCCGGGCGGCCTCGACCGCGGCGTTCAGCGCCAGGATGTTGGTCTGGAAGGCGATGCCGTCGATCGTGCCGATGATCTCGCCGATGCGCTGCGAGGACGCGGAGATCGAGCTCATCGTCGCGACCACCTCGCCCACCGCCTTGCCGCCCGCGCTCGCCACCTGCGACGCGGACGCGGCGCTGGCATTGGCCTGGTCGGCGTTGTCGGCGCTCATGCGCACTGCGGCGGTGAGCTGCTCCATCGCGGACGCCGTCTGCTGCAGCGCGCTGGCCTGGGCCTCGGTGCGTGCCGACAGGTCGGCGTTGCCCTGCGCCACCTCGCGGGCGGCGGCCGAGATCGTGTCCGCGCCCTGTCGCACCTCGGAGACGATCCGGTGCAGGCTGCGCACCATGTGCTGCAGCGCGGCAATCAGGCGGCCGATCTCGTCGCTGCTCTGCGGCAGCTCGCGGGGCGTGAGGTCGCCCTTGGCGACGTCCTCCGCCAGCGCGATGGCGCCGTGGATGCGCTGCGTGATCGAGCGGGTGATGCTGTAGGCGGTGACCACGCCCAGCAGCACGGCGATCGCGGCCACCACGCTCATCCAGAGCTTGGAGCGCTGCGCGTCCGCCTTGGCCCGGGCGACGTCGTCGGCCATGGCCTTGGACTGGTACTCGACCATCTTGTCGATGAGCGCGTAGTAGCGCACCTGCAGCTGTGCCATGTCGCCCTGGTAGACGGCCATGGCCTCCTCGCGCTGACCCGCGGCGACCAGGTCGAAGAGCTTGCGCACCGCCGCCCCGTAGGCTTTGCGGGCCTCCGACTGCTCGGCGAAGATCGCCTTGGCCTCGTCGGTGTTGAGCATCTTCTCGAAGCGCGCGAAGTTCTCGGTATTGGCGGCGCGGACGAGGGCGTACTCGTCCATGTAGCGCTTGGCCTGCGCGGGATCGGTGGCCATCAGCAGCCGGCCGATCACGATCACGCCGCGGTCGCCGACATTCTTGATGTCGTCGCTCACGGCGATCTGGGCGTAGCGGTCATCGACCACCCGGTCCATGGTGCCGCTGGTGCGATTGAGCACCGAAACGGCGACGGCCAGCACCAGCAGCAGCAAGGCGATCACGATCGCGAACGCGGCGGCCAGCCGCGTTCCGATCTTGAAGTTGGACAACGTCGGCATGTTCTTTTCTCCCTGAAAGCCCACGGTCAGTCCTGGACGGGGCAATGCGCGGGCCGGCAAGCGACCGGATGAACCGGCCCCGGACCCATGGGCGGAGCGGCGTGGGCAAGCAGGATGCCCACGGGCCGGCAGCCCGCGTCATTGCGCGCTTCGATTCGTCAGGAAGGGCCGGCGCGGCGCGCATGCCCGCGCCACAGGCGCCGCACGCGCAAGGTCGAGGCCGGGCACGCGGCTTGGCGGAGCGGGCGACTCGCGTGTTTGCTCACGCTTGTTCCGCAAAGGTGGCGATGTACTGGCAGGCCACGCGGTCGGCATGGGCGACGGCCTCGTCGGGTGACGGGAACTCGTCCTCCAGCTCATGCCAGGCGGTGACGCCCGGCCGGCCGTCCTCTTCGCCCTTGACGACGAAGCGTCCCCGCCACGGCCCGGCGCCCTGCCCGAGCGCGTCGAGAACATAGGTACGGCCTCTGTGCTGGCGAACGGAAGGCGTGGTCGTCATGGTCGGCAACGGTCGGACGGACGCTGGGATGCCGGGTCGACGGGCGCGAGGGGAGGCGCGCACGGACACGGGTGACGCGGTGTCCGTGGTTGTACACCCTTGCTCGCTTCACGGGAATGAAATCCTTGCGGCCGAACAGGGCCGCATCCCCCTGGCAGAGGACGCGCCGGCCGCCGACGCGCCTGCGCGGGGGCCAGTCGTCGCCCCGGCGCCGCCCCCGTCGACGCCTCAGCGCACGCGATTGCGCCCGTCGCGCTTGGCGGCGTAGAGCGCGTCGTCGGCCTCGGCGATGAGGCTCTCCAGCCCGCGCTCGTCGTCGGGCACGCAGGCGGCGACGCCCAGGCTGACGGTGATCACCGGCCCCACCGGCGAGGCCGGGTGCGCGATCGCCAGCGACTCGATGGCGGCGCGGATGTGCTCGGCCACCCGGTGCGCCGCGTCGCGGTCGGCGCCGGGCAGCAGCACGACGAATTCCTCGCCGCCATAACGCGCCGCGAGGTCGCCCGCCCGTCCGATGGACGCCCCCAGCACCGCGCCGACCGCCGCCAGGCACTCGTCGCCCTTGAGGTGGCCCAGCTGGTCGTTGTAGGGCTTGAAGGCGTCGACATCCGCCAGCACCAGCGCCAGGGAGGTGCCGGCGCGGCGCGCACGGCGCCATTCCTCGTCGGCCGCCTCGTTGAAGCGGCGGCGGTTGGGCAGGCCGGTGACGGCGTCGAGGAAGGACAGCTGCTTCAGATGCTCATTGGCCTGGCGCAGCTCCTCGGTGCGCTGGGCCACCAGGCGTTCCATCTCGACCTGGCGGCGGCGCAGCTGGCGCATCCGCAGCATCACGGCGCCGGCGAAACCGCCGATCGCTGCCAGGCCCACCAGCAGGTGGAACCAGCCGGTCTCGTGGAAGCGCGGCCGCACGGTGACGGGCAGCGGCGCCTGCGCCTCGCGCCAGCGCTGGCCATCCGCCGAGGCGGCCAGCCGCAGCCGGTACTCGCCGTGCGACAGCGCCGGGAAGGTCAGTTCGCGGTCCTGGCCCACATCGGTCCAGCCGCGCGACAGGCCTTCCATCCAGAAGCGGAAGCGCACCCGGTCGGCCTCGCGCAGCGTGGAGGCGGCCAGGCTGACCGACAGCGCCACCGGGCCGGGCGGCAGGTCCAGCGGGCGGCCGTCCAGCGGCACTGGCGCGCCGTCGACCTTGATCTGCTCGATGCGCACGGCCGGTGGCTCGCCGCCGCCGGGCAGGCGCGCCGGATCCACGACGACCAGCCCCGACGACGACGGCAGCCAGGCGCGTCCGGCCGCGTCGATCGCGCCGGCGGCCTGCAGGTTGCCGGCGAAGCTGGTGGCGCGCAGCGCGTCGCCCGGGCCGAAGCCGACCGAGCGGACCTGCTTGAGCCGGCCGTCGATCAGGCCGTCCAGGTCGTCGCGGGCGACGCGGTAGAAACCGCGGTTGCAGGTGATCCAGAAGTTGCCGGCGCGGTCCTCCAGGAGCACCTGCGACAGCCCGTCCCACAGGCCGTCGGCCGGGCGCACCGCGCCGATCTTCCCGTCCTTGAGGCGGTTGATGCCCTCGCCGTTCGTGCCGATCCAGAGCGCGCCGCGCGCGTCCTCCTTGAGCGCGATGACCCAGTCGGACAGCAGGCCGTCGGCGGTGCTGAAGTGCCGCGCCTTGCCGTCGCGCCAGCGCACCAGGCCCTGGCCGGTGGTGCCGAACCAGAGCGTGCCGGCGCGGTCCTGCAGGATCGCGGCGACGCCCTCGTCGGGCAATCCGGGCGCGCGGACCTGCTCGAAGCCGCGACCGTTGAAGCGCGCCAGCGCCGAGCGGGTGCCGACCCACACCGTGCCGTCGCGGTCCTCGTAGACAGACCGCACCTCGACGCCGGGCAGCCCGCTGTCCGGGCCGAAGCGCTCGATCCGGCCATCGGGCAGCCGCCGCGCGACACCGGCGGTGTAGGTGCCGATCCACAGCGTCCCGTCGCGCGCCTCGTGCATCGTCGAGACCTCGTCGGTGGGCAGGCCGTCGGCCTGGCGCAACGTCGTGATGCGGCCGTCCCGCAGGCGGTTGATGCCGCCGCCGGCGGTCGCGGCCCAGATCGCGCCGTCGCGCGCGGCGACGACGGAGCGGACGTTGTCGTGGCTCAGGCCCTCCGGCGTGCCGATCGCGGTGAAGGCGCGGTTGCGCAGCCGGTTCAGGCCGTCGACCCAGGTGCCGACCCAAATGCTGCCCTCGCGGTCCGCCATCAGCGACCAGACCTGGCCGCCAGCGAGCCCGCCGGCCGGCCCCGGCCCGGCGGAGATCGTGCTGAAGCGTCCGTCATGGAGGCGGCTGACGCCGGCGCCCCAGCTGCCGATCCACAGGTCGCCGCGGAGGTCGCGGGCCAGCGCGGTGAGGTGGTCGCTGGGCAGGCCGTCGGCGGTGGTGTAGACGCGCATGTCCGGGCGGTCGACCGCGTGCAGGCGCACCAGCCCGCCGCCGGCGGTCGCGGCCCAGACGCCGCCGGAAGGATCCGGCAGCACGAAGCGCACCTGCGGATGCGGGAAGCCGGTCGACGCGTCGAAGACATGGAACTTGCCGTCCGTCGTCATCGCGAACAGGCCGGCGCCGGTGGTCGCGATCCAGAGCGTGCCCGCCGTGTCGAAGGCGACGGTGCGCAGCCGCGCGGCGGGCAGGCCGTCGGCGGCGCCGAAGGTCTTGACCGCGCCGTCCTTCCAGCGGACCAGCGCGCCGTCGCCAGCGGCCCAGATCGCGCCGGACTTGTCTTCGGCGAGCGACCAGATCCGCCGGCCGCCGGCCTGCGCCTTCGAGATCGCCGCGCTGAAGCGCCCCTGCGCGTAGACCGCGACGCCGCCGGGATGCCCGATCCACAACCGGCCCTGGCGGTCCTCCAGCAGCGCGAAGACCGGCTGCGAGGCGACGTCCGGCGCCTGCGCGGCGTCGAAGCTGATGAAGCGCCGGCCGTCGAAACGGGCCAGGCCGCCGGCGGTGCCGATCCACAGGCCGCCGTCGCGCGATTCGAGTAGCGCCTGGACGGTGTTGAGCGGCAGGCCCTGCTCGGTCTGCCAGAGGTCGACCTTGTACTGGCTCACCTCGCGGACCGGGTCCGCCAGGTCGCCGGGGGTGATCGCGCCCTGCGTCTGGGCGGGGGACTGGGCGGACGGGGCGGGCTGGCTCGCGCCTCGCGCCGCCGCGGGTGGCGCCGCGCCCGCTGGGGCCAACGCGGCCGCCAACAGCAAGGCCATCGCCGCGAACGCGCGTCGCAAGAACGCGGCGGGCGTGATGGACGCAGCACGCGCGGCAAGCGCGCGCTCGGCGAAGGCGGTGGGGGCGGACCGGTCGACTGTCATGGGCGGAATCGCCGATTGTGACCGTTGCTGACGGCCGGGCCACGCCGGCGCGCGAGACATGGGGCGGTGGGCGTGAAGCCTTGCCGGGCATGGCGCGAGCCAGCCCCGTCCCGGCGCCGGGCGATGAAACCGCGCTGAAACGCGCCGCCCGCCCGTCGCGTCACAATCCCGCACCGCGCGCCTGACGAAGGCGCCTCCACCGCATCGCGCCCTCCCGGGCGCGATGTCCGTTTCCGCCACGACGCAGGTCCCGCCATGAGCTCCGTGAACCCCGCGATCCCCGCGATCCCCGCCCTTCCACTGCAGCAGCACCTCCCGACCGCCAGCCCGCTCGCCTACGGCTGCATGGGCCTGGGCGGCGGCTGGGACCGGCAGCCGTGGAGCGACACGGATGTCGACCACGCGCAGGCCGCCGTCGAGGCGGCGATGGAGATCGGCGTCACCCTGTTCGACCACGCCGACATCTACACCTTCGGCAAGGCCGAGTCGGTCTTCGGCGCGCTGTTCAAGCGCCAGCCTTCGCTGCGCGACCGCCTCGTGTTGCAGAGCAAATGCGGCATCCGTTTCGCCGACGACGAGGGCCCCAAGCGCTACGACCTGTCCGGCGGCTACATCGTCGAGGCGGTCGAGGCCAGCCTCAGGCGCCTGGGCACCGAGCGCCTGGACATCCTGCTGCTGCACCGCCCCGATCCGCTGATGCAGCCCGACGAGATCGCCGAGGCCTTCCAGCGCCTGCGCGCGGCGGGCAAGGTCGCGCATTTCGGCGTGTCCAACATGAACGCCGGCCAGATGGCCTGGCTGGGCCGCGCGCTGGCGCAGCCACTGGTCGTCAACCAGCTGGAGCTGGGCCTGGGCCACCTGGAGCCGCTGGACGCGGCCACCTGTTTCAACGACCGCCAGGCTGGCAGCCGCCCCGGCGCGCTGGCCTGGGCCGGCACGATGGAGCATTGCCAGCAGCACGGCATCCAGCTGCAGGCCTGGAGCGCGCTGGCCCGCGGCCGCTTCAGCGGCGACACCGCGCAGGACCCGGCCGATGAGGCGGCACGCGCGCTCGTGCGGCAACTGGCCCAGCGGCACGAGGTCAGCACCGAAGGCATCCTGCTCGCCTGGCTGATGAAGCACCCGGCGCGCATCCAGCCCGTCATCGGCAGCGCGAACCCGGATCGCATCCGCGCCTGCGGCGATGCGCTGCGGGTGCAGCTCAGCCGCGGCGAGTGGTACGCGCTCTACGAAGCGGCCCGCGGCGCGCCGCTGCCTTGAGCGCGGCCAGGGTCAGAAAGCGGCGCTGAGCTCGGTCACCAGCGCGGCGGCGCCGATCTCGCGCAGCGCCGCGAAGTTCTGTCCCGCCCACAGCGGCGAGAAGTCGCCACTGCCCTGCGCCTCCGCCTTCGCGCGCAGCGGCGCGATGCTCGCGGTGGCCAGCGGGAAACGCGGCGCCGCCTCGTTCAGCGGCCCGACCTCGCGCATCACGCGGTTGACGACGCCGCGCGCCGGACGGCCAGTGAAGAGGTTGGTGACCGCCGTGTGGTGATGCGCGGGATCGCGCAGCACCGCGCGGTGGACGGCACTGGTGGTCGCTTCCTCGCACAGCAGGAAGGCCGTGCCCAGCTGCACCGCCGACGCGCCCAGCGCCAGCGCGGCGCGGATGCCGCGGGCGTCGGCGATGCCGCCCGCCGCGATGACCGGCACCTGCACCGCGCGCACGATCTGCGGCAGCAGCGCCATCGTGCCGGGCTGGCGCGTCAGGTCGTCGCTGAGGAAATGGCCGCGATGGCCACCGGCCTCCCAGCCCTGCGCGATCACTCCGTCCACGCCGTGGGCCTCGAGCCAGCGCGCCTCCTCGACCGTGGTGGCGCTGCCCAGCACCAGGCTGCCCCACCCCTTCACCCGCGCGACCAGTTCCGGCGCCGGCAAGCCGAAATGGAAGCTCACCACTGGCGGCTTGAAGGGCTCGACCAGGTCGGCGATCTCCGCGGTGAAGGGCTGACGACCCGGTCCTGCCGGGATCTGCGCGGCGTCGATGCCGAACTCGGCGTAATACGGGCCGAGGCGATCGCGCCAGCGCGTCTCGCGCGCCTCGTCCGGCGACGGCGGCGTGTGGGCGAAGAAGTTGACGTTGAACGGCTTGTCGGTGCCGTCGCGCAGCGCCTGCAGTTCCTTGCGCAGGGCGTCCGGCGCCAGCATCGCCGCGGGCAGCGAGCCCAGCCCGCCGGCGTTGCTGACCGCGATCGCCAGCCGCGCGTCCTGCACGCCGGCCATCGGCGCCTGGATCAGCGGCAGCCGGGTGCCGAGGAAGAAGGGGGCGAAGGGCGCGCTGGAGGTGGGCATGGCGGCGGATCCTGGACTCGACGGAACGAGCCGCGATGATCGCGCAAGCGCAATGCCCCTGTCAGCCCGCGTCCAACTCGAAGGGCGGAATGCGGCGGCCGTCGATGTCGGTGAAGCCGTACTCAGCGGCGAGGTCGCCGACGCGCCAGACCCGGCCGCTGCGCGCCATCACCGCCGGGTCCGCCGCCAGCGCGACGACCGCGCGGCCGACATACCGCGGCGACTCGGTCCCCGCGAGTTCGGGGCGCTCGCGCCAGTGGTCTTCGTCGGTGTGATGGCCGGCGAGCACGAACTCGGTCCGCATCCAGCCCGGCGACACCGCCACCGAGGCCACGCCATGCGGCTTCAGGTCCTGCGCCATCGCGCCCGCCATCCGCGTCATCGTCGCCTTGGCCAGGTCGTAGACCAGGTTGCCCTTGAGGAAGCGGTCCCGGTCCCAGAAGGTGGTCGTGACGATCAGGCCGCTGCCGCGCGCGATCATCAGCGGCGCCGCGGCGCGGCTGGCCAGCAGGTGGTTGCGCGCGCCGCGGTCCAGCATCGCGTCCCACTCGTCCATCGAGCGCTCCCAGAACGGCGCGTCAAAGACGCCGCTGAAGACCTCGTGGCCGCCCCAGGCGTTGTTGACCAGCAGGTCCAGCCGGCCCTGCTCCGCCTGCACCCGCTCGAACAGCGCGCGCACCTGCGCCTCGTCGGTGTGGTCGCAGCGCGCGGCGATGCCGCGACCGCCCAGCGCGGTGACCTCGTCGGCGGTGTCGTCGATGGTGCCGGGAATGCGGTCCAGGCCCGACAGCGCCTGGATGCGGCCGTATTGCGTCGCCGGTTCCGCGCGGGTGCTGCGGCCGGTGACGTAGACCGTCGCGCCGGCGGCGCCAAGTTCCAGCGCGATGCCCCGGCCCGCACCCCGGCTGCCGCCGGTCACCACGGCCACGCGGCCGGCCAGCGGCCGCTCGATCCGTTCGCTGCTCATGTCGTCTCCCGTTGCTGCGAGCGGAAACGATACGCGGCCCTCGAGGGGCCGCGCGTCAAGTCCTGTCAGGAGACGGGGGCAAGCGCTCGAAGCGCCGCCCCGCCTTCCGGCTCACTTGCAGGTGAAGCTCTTCGCGTTCACTTCCTTGACGTTGCCCGCGCCGCAGGTGGCGGTGGCCTGGTCGCTCATCCGGCGCACGTCGTCCATGCGCTGCGTGCTGGTCTCGGTGGAGTTGGGCGCGATCACGCAACCGGTGCTCAGCATGGCGGCCGCGGCGGCCAGCAGCAGGGTCAGGGGACGAAGGGCGGAAGCGGTCATGACGGGGGTCCCTCTCGGGGGTTGAAATCGGCGCAGTCTAGGCAGCGGCCCCCGGCGACCAAGCCGCGACCGACGGGCCGTCGTCCGGCAGGGACGAACTGCACCGCCGCGCGACAGGCCGGGGAACCGGTCTCAGGGTCGCGCCAGCGCCTCCACCGGATCCAGCCGCGCGGCGCTGCGCGCGGGCAGGAAACCGAAGATCACCCCGATCAGCGAGGACACCGCGAAGGCGCCGGCGATCGCCGTCATCGAGACGATCATCCGGAACCCCATCCCCGCGGCGAAGTGGTTGAACAGCAGGCTGGCGCCGACCGCCAGCGACACGCCCAGCCCGCCGCCGATCAGGCAGACCAGCACGGCCTCGATCAGGAACTGGCGCAGGATGTCGCTCTGGCGAGCGCCGACGGCCATGCGCACGCCGATCTCGCCGGTGCGCTCGGTCACCGACACCAGCATGATGTTCATCACCCCGATGCCGCCGACCAGCAGCGAGATCAGCGCGATCGACGAGATCAGCAGCGTGATCGTGGCCGTCGTCTGCTCCACCGTCTGCCGGATGCTGTCGGTGTTGAACAGGAAGAAGTCGGTCGCGCCATGGCGCTGCGCCAGCAGGGTCCGGATGCCCTGCTCCGCCGCCGCGTTGGGCACCGCGTCGCTGACCCGCACGGTGATGCTGCGCAGGTAGTCCTGGCCGGTCATGCGGCTCATCGCCGTCGTGTAGGGCACCCAGACGTTGATCGCGTCGTCGTTGCCGAAGGCGCTGGCCTTCTTCGCCGTCACGCCGACGATGCGCACCGGCACGTTGCCCAGCAGGATGACCTCGCCCAGCGCCGGCTCGCCATTCGGGAACAGCGTCTTGCGCGCGTTCTCGTCGATCACCGCGTCCTGCGCCCGCGCGCGCACCGCCGCCGCGTCGAAGGCCCGGCCCTGCGCCATCGTGTAGCCGCGCACGCGGAAGAACTGCTCGCCGACGCCGGTGACGGTCGCGCTCACGTCGACGCTGCGGTAGCGCAGCCCCGCGGCCACGGCGACCGACGGCGTCACGCTGTCCACGTAGTCGAGCTGCGCCAGCGCGTCGGCGTCGCCGGCCCGCAGCGTCCGGATCGCGCCGGCCCGCCGGTCGCCGAAGCCCTCGCCCGGCATGACGTCGATGGTGTTGGTGCCCATCGCGCTGATGTCGGCCAGCACCTTCTCGCGTGTGCCCTGCCCCAGCCCGACGACCGACACCACCGAGGCGATGCCGATGATGATCCCCAGCATCGTCAGCAGCGTGCGCAGGCGGTGCGCCAGCATCGCCTTGAGCGCCATGCCGGTGGCCTCCGCCACGCGCCCCAGCACCGCCGCCCAGGCCGCGCCGGGCGGCGCCGGATCGGGCTTGGCCAGCACCGCCGGCGGCGCCGCGTCCGGCCGGCGCCGGTCGGCGACGATGACGCCGTCGCTGATCTCGATCACCCGCTGCGCATGCGCCGCCACCTGCGCGTCGTGCGTCACCAGGATGACCGTGTGGCCGTCGGCATGCAGTTCCTCGAGGATGGTCATGACCTCGCGCCCGCTGGCCTGGTCGAGCGCGCCGGTGGGTTCGTCGGCCAGGATCACGTCGCCGCCGTTCATCAGCGCCCGCGCGATCGACACCCGCTGCTGCTGGCCGCCGGACAGCTGGCCGGGCCGGTGATGCAGGCGCTCCGCCAGACCCAGCCGTGCCAGCAGCGAGCGGGCGCGCGCATGCCGATGCGCGGTGCCCGCACCGGCGTAGATCGACGGGATCTCGACGTTGCCGACCGCGTCCAGGTCGCCCAGCAGCTGGTAGCGCTGGAAGATGAAGCCGAAGTGCTCGCGCCGCAGGCGGGCGAGCTCGTCCGGCCCCATCGCGCCGGTCTCCTGGCCCGCGACGCGATAGCTGCCGCGCGTGGGCCGGTCCAGGCAGCCGAGGATGTTCATCAGCGTCGATTTGCCGGAGCCCGACGGACCGATGATGGCGACCATCTCGCCGGCCTCGATCGTCAGGTCCACATCGCGCAGGACGGCGACGGTGCCTTCGCCGGCCGGGTATTCGCGGACCAGGCCGCGCAGTTCGAGCAGGGCCGCCATGCTCACATCCGCGGCGGCGGACGACGACCGTCGCTCGCCGCGCCGGGCGGCGCCGCCTCGGCGGTCACGACGCGCTCGCCTTCCTTCAGGCCGTCCAGCACCTGCGCGCGCACCCGGTTGTTCAGGCCGACGCGGACGACGCGATCCTCGATGCGGCCGTCGGCGCCGAGCACGCGGACCTTGTGGCGATCGCCGCCGCTGCCCTCGCGCGCGCCGAGCGCCGCCACCGGGATCGTCAGCGCCGCCTTCGCCTGCGCCAGCACGATGGTGGCCTGCGCGGTCATGTTGATGCGCAGCGTGCCGTCCGGATTGGGCACGTCGAAGATGCCGTTGTAGTAGATCGCGTTGGTCGTGCCCGACGTGGCGCTGGAGGTGGAGGTGGTCGCCGAGCTGTCCGCCAGCGTGGTGTCGCCGGGCTCGACCGCGCGCAGCGTCGCCTGGATGCGGCGATCCGGCTCGCCCAGCAGCGAGAAGTGGACCGGCATGCCGGGCTTCACGCGCGGCACGTCGGCTTCGGAGATGCGGGCCTTGATCGTCATCGTGTCCAGGCGCGCGAGCTTGATGATCGTCGGCGCCGTCTGCGCCGCGTTCACCGTCTGGCCCTGCTCGGTCACGATCGCGACGACGGTGCCGTCCATCGGCGCCAGCACGCGGGCGTAGCCCAGGTTCAGCTGCGCGGTGTCCACGTTGATCCGGGCCTGCGCCACCATCGCGCGCTGCGACTCGACATCGGCGCGCGCGGTGTTCAGCGTGGCCTCGGCGGCCTCGAGGTCGGCGCGGGCGCCGGCGTCACCGGCGGCCAGTTCGCGCTGCCGCTTCGCGGCCAGCTCCGCCTGCACCAGCGTCGCCTGCCGGGCGCCGAGCAGCGCCTCGGCGCTGCGCAGCGAGGCCTGCGCGTCGCGCAGCGCGTTCTGCTGCGTCAGCGCGTCGATCTCGGCGATCAGTTGACCTTCCTTGACCTTGTCGCCCAGCGCCACCGCCAGCCGCTTGACCTCGCCGGTCGCGCGCGCGCCGACGCTCACCAGCTTGTAGGCGTTGATCGTGCCGGTGGCCAGCACGCTGACTTCCAGGTCGCCGCGCTCGACCGCCGCCGAGGTCACCTGCGGCGGCGCAGGCGGGCTGAACCAGACCGCCTTCACGATCAGCGCCATCACCACCACGCCCGCCGCGACCGCCACCAGCCGGCCCGGCTTCATCCACTGCTTCATCGGATCTCCCTCAATCCCTGGTCATTCACGGGTGGCAGCCGGCGCGACTGGCCCGTCCGACGGCGCCTGCCAGCCACCACCCAGCACCTTGTAGAGCGTGAGGCGATTGAGCTGCTCGCTCAGCCGCAGCGTCACCAGCGCCTGCTGCGCGGCCACCAGCGAGCGCTGCGCGTCGAGCAGGTCCAGCTGCGTCGTGCTGCCGGCGCGGTACTGGGTTTCCGCCAGTCGCAGTTGCCGCTCGGAGGACGCGAGCAGCGACTGCTGCAGCGCCAGCCGGTCGGCCAGCGTCGCGCGCACGGCGAGCGCGTCCGCCACCTCGCGGAACGCGGTCTGGATGGCCTTGTCGTAGCTGGCGAGCGCGATGTCGCGGCCGACCTCGGCCTGGCGCAGCGCCGCGTCGCGCGCGCCGCCGTCGAAGATCGGCAGCGAGGCCGAAGGACCGAGGCTCCAGCTCCCGCTGCCCGCCTTGAACAGGCCGGACAAGGCGCTGCTGCCGGTGCCGGCGCTCGCGGTCAGGCTGATCGTCGGGAACAGCGCGGCGCGCGCGGCGCCGATGTCGGCATGGCGGGCGATCAGCGCGTGCTCCGCGGCCTGCACGTCGGGCCGGCGCTGCAGCACGGTCGACGGCACGCCGCCGGGCAGGTCGACCAGCAGGCTGACCGTGGCGAGCGCATCGGTCGCTTGCGGCGCCAGCGCCTCGGGCAAGCTCGCGCCGAGCAGCAGCTCCAGCGCATGCCGGTCCTGGGCGATCGTCGCCGGCCAGGCGGCCACATCGGCCTGCGCGCTGTCCAGCGCCGTGCGCGCCTGCGCGAGCACCAGGCCCGAGACGGCGCCGGCCGCATGCCGGCGCTGCGTCAACGCGAAGGAGCGCTCCTGGCTCTCCAGCGTCTGCTGGGCCAGCCGCTGGCGCTCAAGGTCCGCGGCCCAGGTGAGCCACGCGCTCGCGCTTTCGGCCACCAGGCTGATCTGCACGCTGCGCCGCGTCTCGTCGGCGGCCAGCAGCGACTGCTCCGCCGACGCGCTCAGGTTGCGGACGCGGCTGAAGACATCGAGTTCATAGCTGGCCAGCGCCAGTTGCAGCGACACCTGCTGCGTCACCTGCCCCGCGCTGCCGCCGCGACTGGCGCCGGCCGAGGCAGTCAGCGTCGGCAGCCGCTGCGCCTCGGTCTGGCGGAAGGCGGCGCGCGCCTGGTCGACCTGCAGCGCGGCCACGCGCAGGTCGCGGTTCTCCCGCACGGCCAGGTCGACGACGCCGCGCAGGCGCTCGTCCAGGAACACCGCATGCCAGTCGAGCGCGGCGGCGTCGGTCGCGGCCGGTGTGGCGGCGGTGCCCCGCGACGGCACGGCGGCGTCGGGCCGGCGGTAGTCCGGCGCGAGGTTGACGCAGCCGGCCAGCATCAGCGCGGCGGCCAGCACGGCGATCGGCGCCAGGGACGGAGAGCGGGATGAAGGACGGCGCGAGGCAGACGGGCCGGCGGATCGTGGCCCCGGAGACGGGAGTCGGGTCATCGGCAAGCGGACGGACGGGACGGAGCGGGGACGGCCGCCGGCGCGAGGGGCGCGGGCCGGTGGCGTCAACGGTGCCGCGCATCATGCATCAGCGACCGGCTCGCGGATTTACGCGGCGGTAAATCGCGATGTCAGAACTGATGCATGTGGACACACGATTCGTCGCGCATTGCCGATCGGACCGGCGTTGTCGGAGGGGTGAGTTCCGCCGTCCCCGAGATCAGGGGCGGTGCGCATCGCGCGCATAAACCCCATTCACACGCGCTTGACGTGACAGGGCTAGGCTGTCGACTTCGCCCTGCGAGGCGAACCAGGAGTTGCCGTGACTGACCTTTCCTCGATCCAGCGCCCTGCGACCGCGGTCCGCGCCGCGATCGCGGTGGCGGTCCTGGGCGCCCTGCTGAGCGCCTGCGGTGCTGACCGCGTCCCGGGCAAGCCGGCGATGAGCGCCCATGAAGCTACCCAGCACGATCGCTGCATCGCGCTGCTGCGGCCGATGCTGCATGGGCAGCCGGTGCGCTCGACCTCGATCGAGCGCGGCCCGAACGGGCTGGACTATGTGTGGATCAATGCCGAGGTGCATGACGACGCGGACGACGTCGAGCGCCGGGTCGCCAAGGGCGCGCGCTTCGCGGGCCACTGCCAGTTCGATGCCGGTGGAGAATCCGTGCACCTGCACGCCTACGCGCTGGAGGCCGGCGACGCCCCCGCGACGCCGGCGGTGGACTACCGCTTCGTCGCCGGTTCCCGCGACAGGGTCGCGAGCGCCGATCCGCGATGAGCCGACCCATGCTGCTGCGCATCCACCATGCCGCGATCATCTGCGCCGACTACGAGCGCTCGCGCCGCTTCTACACCGAGGTTTTGGGCCTGCGCGTGATCGCGGAGACCTACCGCGAGGCGCGGCGCTCCCACAAGCTGGACCTGGCGCTGCCGGACGGCTCGCAGATCGAGCTGTTCAGCTTTCCCGGCGCGCCGCCGCGGCCGTCCTATCCGGAGGCGCAGGGGCTGCGCCATCTCGCGTTCGAGGTGGACGACGTCGAGCGCGGCAAGGCCGAACTCGAGGCGCGCGGCGTGAGCGTCGAGGCGGTGCGCGTCGACGAGCTCACCGGCAAGCGCTTCACCTTCTTCGCCGACCCGGACGGGTTGCCGCTCGAGCTTTACGAGCGCTGAGCGCCCCCTTGGACAGGCGGGTCCGGTGACGCGGCGGCGCATCACCACACGCATGCCGTGCGGCATGATGCGCGCCTGGAAGAGGAATGGGCCATGTCCAAGAACAATGCGGCGATCCGGGAGTTCTCGACCGCCGGCACGCTGACGCGCGGCGGATTCTGGCTGCGCCAGTGCTCGCTCGTGCCACTGGCACTGTGGGTCGCGATCACGGTCACTGACACGGCGCTTGGCTGGCCTGCGGCGCTCATCGCCACGCTTTTGATGGTCTCGATCTGGGGGCGGCGCCTGCATGATCGCGGGCGCTCCGCCTGGTGGCTGCTCGCCGCCGCGGTGCCGGTGCTCGGGCCGCTGGCCTTGTGCGTCGAATGCGGCCTGCGCGGATCGTCCCCCGCCGCCGCGCGCTTCCGGGCCACCACGCCTGATGACTATCTGACCGTCTCCCCTCGCCAGCCATGACCGCCAGCTCCCATCACATCGTCAACGACGTCACCGGCCTGAACCCAGTGCGCGTCATGGCCATCGTCGCACCGGAGTCGGTCGAGGAGGTCCAGGAAGCATTGCGCCGCACCAGCGGCGCGGTCTCGATCGGCGGCGGCCGCTTCAGCATGGGCGGGCAGACGGCCAGCCCCGGCAGCCTGCACATCGACATGCGGACGCTGAACCGCGTGGTCGCGTTCTCGCCGACGGCTCGCACCCTGCGCGTCCAGGCCGGCGCGCGCTGGTGCGACATCCAGCGCTTCATCGACCCGCACGGGTTGTCGGTGAAGATCATGCAGACCTACGCCAATTTCACGGTCGGCGGAGCGCTCAGCGTCAATTGCCATGGGCGCTACGTCGGGCTCGGTCCGCTGGTGCTGTCGGTGCGCGCGATCCGCATCGTCCTGCACGACGGCAGCGACATCGAGGCCACCCGCGAGTCGAATGCCGAAATCTTCCGCGGCGCCGTTGGCGGCTACGGCGCGCTGGGCGTGATCGTCGAGGTCGAGCTGGACCTCGACCAGAACCTGCGCGTCGAGCGCCGCGACGCGGTCATGCCGCTGTCGGAATACTGGTCCTTCTTCAAGGACCAGGTGCGCGACAACCCGGCAGCGGTCTTCCACAACGCTGATCTGTACGGCCCGCACTACACCACGCTGCGCGCCGTCACCTGGAGCGAGACCGAGAAGCCCGCCACCGTGCGCGAGCGGCTGCAGACGCCGCGAGGCTCATACCCGCTCCATCGCTATTTCCTCTGGTCGATGTCCGAGACCCCGCTCGGCAAGGAGCGCCGGGAGAAGCTGATTGATCCGTTGCTGTACCTGCGCGGCAAGGTTCACTGGCGCAACTACGAGGCCGGCTACGACGTGGCCGAACTGGAGCCGCCGTCGCGGATGCATCGCACCTACGTGCTGCAGGAGTACTTCGTGCCCGTGCAGCGGCTGATGGACTTCGTGCCGAAGATGGCGGAGATCCTGCGCCGGCATCGCGTCAACGCGCTCAACATCTCGATCCGGCATGCGATGCCGGACCCGGACACGATGCTCGCGTGGGCGCCGGCCGAGACCTTCGCCTTCGTCCTGTATCACAAGCAGCGCACGCGCGAGAACGCCCGCCGCCGTGTCGCGGTGTGGACGCGCGAGCTGATCGACGCGGTGCTGTCGGTGGGCGGCGCCTACTACCTGCCCTACCAGCCGCATGCGACGCACGAGCAGTTCCACCGGGCCTATCCGGGCGCGCAGGCGCTGTTCGCGCTCAAGCAGCAGCTGGATCCGCACGGACGCTTCACCAATGCGCTGTGGGACAAGTACTGCCCGCGCTCCGGCTGTGCACCGGAGCGCGCCGGCGATGGCGGCACCACCGAGTTCCATCGCGTCTTCGGCGACACACGGTTGTCCGACGCCTTCTATCTGTTCCTGCAGAACGTCTTCCACACGGCGCCGGAGGATCGCTTCCATCACCTGATCGCGGAGGCCACCGCGCGTCACCGCGACGAGGAGAGCATCTACCGCGACATCCAGCGCCGCCTGCCATCGATCAAGCCGGCGGCGGCCGAGCTGCGCTACGCGCTGCCGGCGCTGTTCAAGCAGAAGGCGGAGATGACGAGTCAGACCCTGGAAGTGCTGGCCGACCGCGAGTTCGACGGCTACCTGGAGATCGGCTCCAAGGGCCGCTATCACGGTGGCCTGTCCAAGGCGCTGCGGTTGCGCGGCGAGTTGGTGTTCGTCGAAGAGAAGCCGCAGAGCCGATCGCCGGTCGACATCGTCGAGCGCGGCCGCTTCGCTCGTCCGGGACGCCACTTCGCCCTGGACGACTACGCACCGCTGTCCGCCGAGATCGCCTCGGGCAGCATCGGCCTGGTGACCTGCTTCATCGGCCTGCATCACATGACGCCCGACACGCTGATGCCCTTCCTGCGATCGGTTCACCGTGTGCTCAGGCCCGGTGGCGCCTTCATCGTGCGGGACCATGATGTGCGGGATCCCGGTCTGGGCGCGCTGGTGTCGCTCGCGCATACCGTGTTCAACGCCGGCCTGGGCGAGACATGGGAAAGCAACGTGGCGGAACGACGCCACTTCGCCTCGGCGCAGGACTGGGTCGACCGCCTGCGCGAAGCGGGCTTCGAAGACAGCGGTCATCGCGTGCTGCAGGCCAGCGACCCGACGCTCAACACGCTGTTCTGCTTCCTCAAGCCCGCAGGAGCCTCCGCATGAACCCCGCCCGATTCACCGCCTTGCGGCGGGCCGGCCGAACGCTGCTGTGCGCGGCCGGACTGGCGCTGGCCGCGAGCGTGGCGGCCGTTCCCGAGACACCGATCGAACACCGCCGGACGCCGGATCAGACCTTCCTGACCTTCCCCGAATGGTTCCTGGTGCACAGCCCGGCCGAGTACGCTGCCTGGCTGGGCGCCAACAGCGCGCCGAGTCGCTTCCCGCTGTACGCGCACGTGGGCCAGTTCTGGCAGTCCTATGCGGCGATCAACTCGGAGATCGAGCGCTACCCGTTCAATGGCGGCTATCACCTGATGGTGATGGTCATCGGAGTCAGCACGTCGATCGAGTACGCGCTCAAGGGCGCTTACGAGCGCACGATCGGCCGTCTGGCCGAGGGGCTGCGCGGCGGCGGTCGCGTGGCGGAGGAAGACTTCGCGGCGCGCTACGCGCAGGCCTATGTGGACTTCATTCGTGTCGAGCCCTGGTACAAGTTCGACTTCGCCTCGCAGCTACGCGCGCTGTGGCACGACGTGCCGATGTCAGGCCCGAACCTCGCTCGCAAATGGGAACGGCGCTACCTTCTGACCACGGAGCTGCTGATCAAGGAAGGCTACGCGCGCCTGATCAAGATGGGGACCCAGTCCCTCTACGAGGCGCCCAAACCGGTCACCGCCGTCTGGTTGAGCCGAGCACCGAAGGATGCGGCCGACGTGGCCGCGCATCCGGACTTCTCGGTCCTGCACCGGGCTGCGGCGCACACCGCATCGGCGAGCGCGCCGGTCCTCGCCACCATCCCTCGTTATGAGGGATTCACTGCCTACAGCCGCTGGCTCGCCGCGCGCGATGTGGATTTTCTGAGCATCGCCGGCAACGACGGCGAGATCGTCGTCAGCGAACTGGTGTCGCAGGCATGGCGTCCCGTTGGCAGCCGCCTGCTGTTCGAGCAACCGATCCTCACCCGGCCCGGCCTCAAACGCGCCGTGATCGCGGTGCCGGTCGCAGGACTCGCCGATGAACTGCGCCGCGCCGCCAAGGCCGGCGACACGGTCGAGCACGTCTACGACTTCTGAGCCCCGCGCGGCGCAGGGCCCGGAGCGGCGCTCAGTTCAACCGGTAGTTCAGTCGCAGCCAGGTGACCGTGCCCTCGGGGCGATTGCGCACCGAGAACTCCTTCATCACCTTGAAGTCGACGCCCCAGTCGCCGCTTTCCGCCAGGTAGGCGATCAGCGGGCCGGCGGACAGCGCCTGGACCTTGTTGGCGCCGGCATCGCCGCCGCGGTCGGCGGTGAACTGCTTGAGCACGTAGCCCTGCACGCCGAACTTCCACTGGTCGTTCAGCTGGTAGGTGCCGGACCAGTCCGCATGCAGGTACTGGCCGGAGCGCACGCCGGTATCGTCGTTGCGGGTGTTGAAGGAGTAGGTCGCGCGCAGGCCGACGGCGAAGCCGTTCTCCCACACGCGCGAGGCCACCAGCAGCGGCTTGAAGGTCCAGTACTTGCCGGCGCCCGGATTGACCGGACGGTCCGCGTCGTAAGAGCCCATCGGCGGGTTGAACGCGACGCCCAGCGCCACGCGCGATTCGTCCTGCTGCCAGTCGAGGTAGGCCGCCAACTCCGGATCGGCCATGCCGCTGCGCTTGCCCGACAGCGCGCCGCCCGCGGCGGCCAGCTGCTGGTTGACGGCCGCGGCGACATTGGCCGGCACGCCGGCCGGCAGCACCGTGGTCAGCGTGAAGTCATTGGTCTGGCGGACCAGCGGGAAGGCGGCGGAGAAGCCCAGGCGGCCGTCCATCACGATCTTCTCGGTGACCCAGGTCAGGCGCGGCACGAAGACGTCGGCCTTGATCGAGCCGTTCACCGTCAGCGGCAGCGTGCCGACACCCGGGATCGTCAGCGCCTGGGTCGGCGTCTTGCCATCGGCGTCGCGCAGCTTGTCGGCCTCGTAGTGCTGGTACCAGAACTGCGCATAGAGACCGGGGAACTGCGGCGTCGAGATCTCGTACGACGGCGCGCCCAGAAGGGCACGCACCTGGCTGTTCTCGGTGGCGTGGGCGGCGCCCGCGGCGGCGAGCGAGGCGACGGCCACGGCGACGAGCGCGCGCGGCATCAGGCAAAGACGGTCGATGGACACGGGGATCCCTCCGGGGTGCTTGGAATGCTTGGAATAAGGTCTGCGGTGTTCGGGCGCCTGCATCGTGTCGAACCACCGGTCTTCAGGCGGACTGCGACTGGTGCCGTGCCCGCGCGTGGCGGCGTCGATGAAGCGGCGCGCATCGTGCCAGCGGATGCCGGCGGCTCGCGTGCCAAACGTCACGTGGACCATCGGATTAGAGGCACGGCCCCAGTTTCCGGGGCTGACGCGCCACACCGTCGCGCGCTTTAATCCGGTCCGCACAGCGCCCGCGATCGCCGTCACCATCGGCTCAAACTCGCGACGCCCCGAGTGCGGGCCCGTTTCGCCACCGCGTCCGGCCGGCTCGCGGATTCCCCTGACAACACGACGCGCCACGCCTGGAGGAGACTTCCCATGCTTCGTACCGCTCTTGCCCGTTCCGCCCGGAACGCCCTGTCCATCGGCCTGATCGCGGCATCGACCTGGGTCGCCGCCGCGGAGGTCGAGGTGGAGGGCTACAAGTTCCAGGACACGGCCACGCTGCACAACCAGGTGCTGCAGCTCAACGGCGCGGCCACGTCGAGCATCCTGTCGACGCGCTCGACCGCGGTGGCCTTCTACCTGCCGCGCAAGCAGACCACGATGGAAGCGGCGGTGGCCGAGAAGGGGGCCAAGCGCATCACCTTCTACATGATGCGGGACGTGTCCTCGCGCGACCTGGCCAACGCGATGCTCGACCGCATCCGCCAGAACGCGGCGGACGAGTTCGCGAAGAACATCATCCAGACCTCGCAACTGGGCGTGGTCTTCGGCAATCGCGCCAAGCTGCTCAAGGGCGACCTGGTCACGATCGACTACGACCCGGCGAAGCAGACCACCGAGTTCAACGTCAACGGCCAGAAGGTCGGCGACACCATCCAGGGCGAGAGCTTCTTCCCGATGATGATGAAGGTCTGGATCGGCCCGAAGGTGCGCGGCAGCACGCGCGACGGCCTGCTCGGCATCGCGCCGGCGAAGTGACCGCGGGGCGGGAACCCCGATGACGACGGGCCTCTGGCCCGTCGTCGTGTTTCAGCGCTGGCGCGGCGCGCTCAGCGGCCGAGCTGCTTCAGCGCCGCCTGCAGGCCGGTGACGCCGCCGACGCGCTGGTCGTTGATGAAGACCTGCGGCATCTGCCGCACCGACGGGCCGCACTTCTCGTAGAAGGCCATGCGCTCGGCCTCGTCGTCGATCAGGATTTCCTGGAATGCCATCCCGCGCGACTTGAGCAGCATCTTCGCCGTGTCGCATTGCGGGCAGGCGGACTTGGAGTAGACGACGATCTTGAGTTCCATGGGGCCGGAGTGTATGCGCCGTCGCGCTTAAGCTCCGCGCCCATGGACGCCCTGATCAACGCCGCCGCGCGCTGTCTCGCCGCCGGGGATGCGCTTGGCGCGCTGCAGCGGGTGGCCTTGCGCGAGGACCCGCCCGCGCTCGCGCTGCGCGGCATCGCGATGGCGCAGTTCGGTGAGCATCCGCGCGCCCGCGACCTGCTGCGGCGCGCCGCCAAGGGCTTCGGTCCGACGGAGGCCGTCGCCCGCGCGCGCTGCGTCGTGGCCGAAGCGGAAGTCGCCCTGGCGATGCGCGACCTGGGCGAGCCCGCGCGTGCGCTGCTGCAGGCGGCCGAGGTTCTCGAAGCCCACGATGATCGCGCCAACGCCTTGCTGGGCCGATGGATCGCGGCGCGGCGCCTGATCCTGCTGGGACGGCTCGACGAGGCCAGGCGCGCCCTGCCCATCGAGGAACCCGCGCGATCGCCGCCGCTGCTGGCGGCCATGGCGGGATTGACGACCGCCGAGCTCGCGCTGCGCTCGCTGCGCAGCGGGGAGGCTGTGGCGGCGCTCGATGCGGCTGCCATCGCCGCGTGGCGCTCCGGCGTGCCGGCGCTGATGGCGGAGGCCGACGCGATGCGGGCCCTGCTCGACCAGCCGGTGGCCCGGCGCATCGACGCGGGCACGGAACGTCCCCTGCGGCTCGCCGAGGTCGAGGCGCTGCTGCAGTCGCCCGCGTTCGTCGTCGACGCCTGCCGGCGAGCGATCCGCGGTGCCGGCCTGGCCGTGGACCTGGCGCGCCGGCCGGTGCTGTTCAGCCTGGCGCGCGCGCTGGCCGAGGCCGGCCCGGCAGGCGCCTCGCGCGCCGCGCTGATCCTGCGCGCCTTCCGGGCGCGCCATCCGGACGAGACCCATCGCGCGCGGCTGCGCGTGGAACTTGGCCGGCTGCGCGCGCTGCTCGCGCCGGCGGCCCGCATCGAAGCGACCCCCGATGGCTTCGCGCTGCGGGCCGAGGCGGGCCGGTCGGTGACGGTGCTGGTGCCGCCGATCGAAGGCGAGTCCGCCGCCTTGCTGGCGCTGCTCGCGGACGGCAACGCCTGGTCGACCTCGGCCCTCGCGCTGGCCCTGGGCGCGAGCCAGCGGACGGTGCAGCGCGCGCTGGCGGACCTGGAGGCCGACGGACGGGTGCGGGCGCTCGGACTCACGCGTGCCCGGCGCTGGTTGGCACCGCCGATGAGCGGATTCGCGACGATCTTGTTACTCCCCGCGTTGCCGCCGTCTGGATAGATTGCGGTCCATGCGGCGACGGTCGCCGCGAAGGAGAACCCGATGTCCTCGACCGCTTCCACTGCTTGCGATCCCCACGCCGAGGCCCGCATGGCCTCCAACGACGGCCTGCCCGAGGCCCGTCCCGCCGAGGTCGTGCGCGAGTACGGCCCCTACCCCGGCGCGCCCGCCGTCCACGGCGTCAGCCACGACGGCGACCGCGTCTGGGCCGCGACGGCGCTGGGGTTGCTGGCGATCGACCCGGCCAGCGGCGAGGTCCAGCGCACGCTGCCCTGCGCCGCCGACGCTGGCACCGCCTTCGATGGCCGCCACCTGTACCAGATCGCCGATGCGCGCATCCACAAGATCGACCCCGCCAGCGGGCGCGTGCTCGGGTCGATCCCGGCGCCATCGGGTCAAGGCAGCGATTCCGGACTCACCTGGGCCGAAGGCAGCCTGTGGGTGGGCCAGTACCGCGACCGCACGATCGTGCAGATCGATCCCGAGACCGGCGCGGTGCGACGCAGGATCGAGTCCAACCGCTTCGTCACCGGCGTCACCTGGGTCGATGGCGAGCTCTGGCATGCCACCTGGGAAGGCGACGAGAGCGAGCTTCGACGCGTCGATCCCGTCGACGGCACGGTGAAGGAGCGGCTCGCGATGCCCGCCCACCAGGGCGTCAGCGGCCTGGAGTCCGACGGCGCCGGCCTGTTCTATTGCGGTGGCGGCGGCAGCGGGAAGCTGCGCGCCGTGCGGCGCCCGCCGCGCGCCTGACAGGCGCGGCGCCCGGGCTGTCGCTTCAGCGCGCCTTGCCCAGGTCCATGACCCAGTACTTGCTGTAGGTGTTGGCCGAGGAAGCCGCCGGCCGGCAGGCGACGCCCACGTCGGCGAAGTTGGCCGACATCAGGTTGGCGCAGTGGCCCGGGCTGTTGCGCCAGGAGCTCATGACCGCCTCGACCGTCGCCTGGCCGGCGGCGATGTTCTCGCCGGCCGCGACCCAGGTGTAGCCGGCGGCGGTGATCCGGTCGGAGAACTTGCGGCCGTCCTGGCTGTCGTGGCTGAAGTAGTTCTTGTTGGCCATGTCCAGCGCGTGCGCGTCGGCAGCCTGCGTCAGCTTGTCGTTCCAGACGACCGGCGCGACGGCGGGGAAGTTCCCCGACGTGCCGCAGCTGGCGCCCGAGGCGCGCAGCGCGTTGATGCGGTCGAGCAGGTCCTGCTTGAAGTTGGGCAGGTCGCAGGTGCCGGCCACGGGAGTGGGCGTCGGCGTCGACGGGGTGGGCGTGGGGGTCGAGCCCGGCGTGCCGGTATCGGCGTCACCGCCGCCACCGCCGCAGGCGCTCAGTCCCAGCGCCAGCAAGGCGGCGGCAATCATCGAAAGGGGCAATGGCCGGCGGACCGGCTTCTCATGGACGTCCATCGCGGCATCTTATGAAACAGCCGGCAAGAAAGCTGGAACGAAACGTACCGGGCCGGGCCAGCGTGGTCATTGCGCCGCGATCTCCGGACGCCGCTGCGCGAGCGGCGCCCGGGAGCGCTCACAGCAGGTCGTAGCGGTCCAGGTTCATCACCTTCGTCCAGGCCTTGACGAAGTCGTTGACGAAGACCTTCTCGCCGTCACTGGACGCGTACACCTCGGCCAGCGCGCGCAGCTGGGAGTTCGAGCCGAACACCAGGTCCGCCGCGGTGCCGGTCCACTTCAGCGCACCGGTCCCGCGGTCGCGGCCCTCCCGCACGCCTTCGTCGCTGGTCGACTTCTGCCATTTGGTCCGCATGTCCAGCAGGTTGACGAAGAAGTCGTTGCTCAGCGTTTCCGGACGCGTCGTGAAGACCCCATGCCGGGTATGGCCGAAGTTGGTGCCCAGCACCCGCATGCCGCCGATCAGCGCCGTCATCTCCGGCGCGCTCAGCGTGAGCAGCTGGGCCTTGTCGACCAGCAGCTCGGCCGCGTGCGGCACCAGGTCCTTGCGGATGTAGTTGCGGAAGGCGTCAGCCGCGGGCTCCAGCACGCCGAAGGACTCGACGTCCGTCTGGTCCTGAGACGCATCGGTGCGGCCCGGCGAGAAGGGCACGACGACCGCATGCCCCGCCTGCTTCGCCGCTGCCTCGACACCGGCCGATCCGCCCAGCACGATCAGGTCGGCCAGCGAGATCTGCTTGCCGCCGGCCGCCGAGCTGTTGAACTCCTTGCGCACCGCTTCCAGCTTGGACAGCACCTTCTCGAGCTCGCTGGGCTGGTTCACCGGCCATTCCTTCTGCGGCGCGAGCCGGATCCGCGCGCCATTGGCGCCGCCGCGCTTGTCGCCGCCGCGGAAGGTCGAGGCCGAGGCCCAGGCCGTCGTCACCAGCTGCGAGATGCTCAGGCCGCTGGCCAGCAGCTTCGCCTTGAGCGCGGTGACGTCCTGGTCGTCCACCAGCGGATGGCTGACCGGCGGCACCGGGTCCTGCCAGATCAGCTGCTCCTGCGGCACCAGCTTGCCGAGGTAGCGGGACGTCGGCCCCATGTCGCGGTGCGTCAGCTTGAACCAGGCGCGCGCGAAGGCGTCGGCCAGCTCGGCCGGGTTCTGCATGAAGCGGCGCGAGATCTTCTCGTAGGCCGGATCGACGCGCAGCGCCAGGTCGGCCGTCGTCATCATCGGCGCGTGGCGCTTGGCCTTGTCATGCGCGTCGGGCACGGTGCCGGCGCCGGCGCCGCCCTTGGGCGTCCACTGGTGGGCGCCGGCCGGGCTCTTCGTCAGCTCCCATTCGTAGCCGAACAAGGTCTCGAAGTAGCTGTTGTCCCAGGTCGTCGGCGTCGGCGTCCAGGCGCCCTCGATGCCGCTGGTGATCGTGTAGACGCCCATGCCCTCGCCGAGCTGGTTCTTCCAGCCCAGGCCCTGCTCCTCGAGCCCGGCGCCCTCCGGCATCGCGCCGACGTGATGCGCCTCGCCCGCGCCGTGCGCCTTGCCGAAGGTATGGCCGCCGGCGACCAGCGCCACCGTCTCCTCGTCGTTCATCGCCATGCGGCGGAAGGTCTCGCGGATGTCGCGCGCGGAGGCCGCCGGATCGGGCTTGCCGTTCGGCCCTTCCGGATTCACGTAGATCAGGCCCATCTGCACCGCCGCCAGCGGATTGGCCAGGTCGCGGTCGCCGGCATAACGTTCGTCGCCGAGCCAGGTGGTCTCCGGGCCCCAGAAGGTGTCGGTCTCCGGCTCCCAGATGTCAGCGCGGCCGCCCGCGAAGCCAAAGGTCTTGAAGCCCATCGACTCCAGCGCGACGTTGCCCGCCAGGATCATCAGGTCGGCCCACGACAGCTTGCGGCCGTACTTCTGCTTGACCGGCCAGAGCAGGCGCCGGGCCTTGTCGAGGTTGCCGTTGTCGGGCCAGCTGTTCAGCGGCGCGAAGCGCTGCGCGCCGGTGCCCGCGCCGCCGCGGCCGTCCTGCACGCGGTAGGTGCCGGCCGAGTGCCAGGCCATGCGGATGAAGAACGGGCCGTAGTGGCCGTAGTCGGCGGGCCACCAGTCCTGCGAGTCGGTCATCAGCGCATGCAGGTCCTGGACCACCGCGTCGAGGTCCAGGGTCTGGAACTCCCGCGCGTACTTGAATTCCTCGCCCATCGGATTGGACTTGGGCGAATGCAGGGAAAGGATGGAGAGGTTGAGTTGCTCGGGCCACCAGTCGCGGTTGCCTTTGGTCCCGGCCACCGCATGGTGGTGGGTGCCGCTCGAGAATGGGCACTTGGAATCGCCTGACATATCTGCCTCCTGAGTTGAGCCTTGGGGAACCGTCCGCTTGTCCGCAGAGTGCGAGCGCGGACGAGTCTAGGACTCGGCCGGCGACGGCGGCAACAGCCGGTGTTTATCGGGCCGATAGTTTTTTCGGCGTGGCCGCCGGCGGCGCGGGCCCTCATCCGGTCCGCGCATGAGTAAAGTCGCTGGCCGAGCAAGGCCATTGGGCAGACTCTCCCCGTCGTCGAAAGGGAGGACAAGAATGTCGCCCAGCCGCCGGCGGGTGCCGGTGGGACGACGAGAATCGCCCGGTCCCGCACGATCGACCGTCGCCGTCCGCGGCGATGGACCCCTTCACCTTGGAGCCCATCATGTCTCTGCGCATCAACGACACCGCCCCGAACTTCACCGCCAAGACCACGCACGGGGAGATCAACTTCCACGACTGGATCGGCGACAGCTGGGCCATCCTGTTCTCGCACCCGAAGGACTTCACCCCGGTGTGCACGACCGAGCTGGGCTACATGGCGAAGATCGAGCCCGAATTCACCAAGCGCAACGCCAAGCTGATCGGGCTGTCCATCGATCCGGTCGAGAACCACTCGAAGTGGGCCGCCGACATCGAGGAGACTCAGGGCGCCGCGGTGAAGTACCCGATGATCGGCGACACCGACCTGGCGGTGGCCAAGCTCTACAACATGCTGCCGGCCGAGGAGCCGGGCACTTCGGAAGGCCGCACCGCGGCGACCAACGCGACGGTGCGCTCGGTGTTCATCGTCGGCCCGGACAAGAAGATCAAGCTGACGCTGACCTACCCGATGACCACGGGCCGCAACTTCGACGAGATCCTGCGCGTGCTCGATTCCATCCAGCTCACCGCCAAGCACCGCGTCGCCACGCCGGTGAACTGGAAGCACGGGGACGACGTGATCATCGCGGGCTCGGTGTCCGACGACGAAGCCAAGACGATCTACCCCGAAGGCTGGAAGGCGCCCAAGCCTTACCTGCGCATCGTCAAGCAGCCGAAGTGAGGCGGCGCGCCCGGCGCGCGTGACGACACCGCGCCGCGCGTTGCGCCCGAATGAAGGCCGGACCCTCCGATGGGGGGAAACCGGCCTTTTTCCATGGGGCGTCGATAACATGCGCGGCCTCATGCGACGCGCGACCGTATTGCCCACCCGTAGCTCCGCGGCCATCGCCGGGCTGACCATCGTGATCGCGGCTGCCGTCGCCCTGGCCTGGGTCTACGCGCCCAGCGGCGAGCGGGTGACGCTGAACGCTGCCGCTGCTGCGGACGCGGGTCCGAGCGCCGCGGCAAGGCCGGCGAAGGAAGTCGCCGCTCAAGCGCGCAGCGTGACGCCAACCTCCCCCGATCCAACGACGGCCGAGGCCACGAAGCCCGCCGCGCCACCGCGCGCCGCTGTCGGCGCCTCCGCCGTCATCGAGGACTACGGCCAGATCGTGCTTGCCGCGCTGCAGGGCGGCTCCGCGGCGCAGGCCGGCGATGCGACGGAGGTGTTGTCCCGCTGCGAGGGCGCGACCCAGGTGCGAGAGACCCTGGAGACCGTCCGCGCCGATCCCAAGTCCAACCCGGCGGACGTCGCCCACGCGATCGCGCATTTCGACGACCGCGTGCGCCGCTGCCAGTCCATCACCGACGAGATGCGGGCCCAGCGCCTGCCGCTGGCCGAGCGCGCGCTGCGGGGCGGCGAGCGAGGTGTCTCGATGGCCTACTTCCGCCTGGTCGATTTCGACCCGCCGCAGGACATGCGCGCCCCGCTGCTCGAGGGCCTGCGCGGCGATGTCCGCGCCGGCGACCGCTTCCCCACGCTCGTGCTCGCCACGCGCGGCGAAGACCTGGGTTTGTCTCCGGTCGAGGCGCGGGCCTACGCCCTGCTGGCCGAGGACCTCAACCCCCAACTCATCGCGCCGGGCAAGTTCAGCCGGAACCGCGAGCAGGAGCGCCTGACTGACGCGCAGCTGCGCCAGGCCGCCGAGCTCAAGGAGCAGTACAAGCGCGAGATGAAGCGGCCACGCACCGGCCGGCGCGTGGGCCGATCCGGCTGAGCCAGAATCCCGCGCGTCGGGAGCGATTCGAACAAGGAGAAGACATGGCGGACAAGAAGGAGATCCAGGCGCGGGCCGAAGCGCTGCTCGCGCAGGGCGTGGGCAAGTCCGAGGTGTTCCGGCAGCTGTCCGGACAGGGCATGAAGGACCGCCAACTGGCGGCCTGGCTGGCCGCCCGGCATGACCCGCAGGCGCGCGCCGAGATGAGCCTGCACGTCAACATCCTGGTCGGGCTGATGGTGCTGCAGGCGCTGATCGTGCTGGCGGTCGGCTGGCAGGTCTCGATGTGGCTCGGCCTCGCGTTGACCAGCATCCCGCTGCTGTTCGCCTGGGGCTTCCGCAAGCCCTACGCCGGCGCCTACACCGGCTACCTGTTCCTGTCGATCATCACGGTGGGCCGCAACGTGGCCCAGCTGTTCCCGATCACCACCGGCGGCCTGGTCGGCGTGGCGCTCTCGATCGCCATGATCTGCTACGTCTTCTGGATCCAGCGCCGGATCTTCCCGGACATGAACTTCCTCGGCCCGATGCGCAAGGGCGGACAGTTCGTCTTCACGACCTGAGGTCGATCGCAGGCCGTCCAAGACCGCGCCATCAGGGCACGAACAGCGCCCGCTCTTCCTCGAAGACCTGCTGCAGATGGTCCGCGACGGTCCGGATCGCACGGGCCTTGCGGTCCTGGCCGCGGATCAGCAGCCACATCTCGCGCGCCTCGCGGGTCGGCGTCAGCGCGCATTCGCGTAGGCCCGGCACCTGGCGTCCGATGTAGTGCGGCAGCAGCGCCAGGCCGGCGCCGGTCCGCGCCGCGATCGCCTGCGACATGTGGTTGTTGGCGCGGAAGGCCACCCGCCTGCGCGGGAAGTGCTGCGCGAGCCAGGTGGCGTCGGGCATGTCCGCGTTCTCCTCGTCGAAGCCGACGAAGACCGGCGCCGCGCCGCCCTCCACCGCCGCGCAGATCGCCGGCGTGCCGTAGAAGCCGAAACCCATGGTGCCCAGCGGCTTGGCGATGAAGTCGCCGTCGCGCGGTCGCATCAGGCGCACCGCGATGTCGGCGCGGTGACGGTCCAGGCTGACCGGGCGCAGGTCGGTGGCGAGGTCCAGGTCCAGCCCCGGATGCACCGCGGAGAGCCGCGCGAGCCGATCGATCAGGAAGCCCTGCGACAGCGCCGGTGGCGCATTGACCCGCACCAGCCCGCGCACCGCGTCGTCCTCGTCGCCTTCGCGGGCGAGCGTCAACGCGGCGGCTTCCATCTCGCTCGCGGCAGCCAGCGCCAGCCGGCCCGCCGGCGTCAGCGCATAACCGTCGGGCCGGCGGTCGACGAGCTTGTCGCCGAGGCGATCCTCCAGCGACTGGATGCGGCGCGAGATCGTCGCGTGATTGACCGAGAGCGCCCGCGCCGCCGCCGACAGGCTGCCGTGCCGCCCGAGCGCGAGGAACACCCGCATGTCCTCCCAATCCACGCCCCGGCGAGGGCCTGTGCGTTTTTGATCAGCCATTGAGACAGGATAGCGGCTACCGCTGGCACAGGCCGGCTCCTACGCTTCGTCCAACGCCTCCCGATCCCCGATCGCCGCGGCGTCCCCGACGACCCCGGATCCTCCGGATCCCGCATGAACAGGAGCCTTCCATGTCCACCGCTTCCAGCACCGCCTCCGCCACCACCACCAACACCAACACGACCATCACGCAACGGGTCGCCCTCATCACGGGCGCCTCGCAAGGCATCGGCGCCGGCCTCGTCGCCGCCTACCGCGCCCAGGGTTATGCGGTCATCGCCAACTCCCGCAACATCCAGCCGGGCGACGACGCCGGCGTGATCGCCGTGCCCGGCCACATCGGCGACCGCGCCGTCGCCCAGCGCATTGTCCAGACGGCGCTCGACCGCTTCGGCCGCATCGACACGCTGATCAACAACGCCGGCATCTTCCTGGCCAAGCCCTTCACCGAATACACGCTGGCGGACTACCAGGCCGCGTTCGACGTCAACGTGGCCGGCTTCTTCCACCTCACGCAGCTGGCGCTGCCGCAGATGCTGCTGCAGCGGCACGGCCACATCGTGCAGATCACGACCACGCTGGTCGACCAGCCGATCGCCGGCGTGCCGGCCGGCCTGGCCAGCCTGACCAAGGGCGGCCTGGATGCGGTGACGCGCTCGCTCGCGATCGAATACGCGAAGAGCGGCGTGCGCGTGAACGCGGTGCGCCCAGGCGTCATCAAGACCCCGATGCATGCACCGCAGACCCATGACTTCCTGGCCGCCCTGCACCCGATGGGCCGCATGGGCGAGATCAGCGAGGTCGTCGACGCAGTGATGTACCTGGAGCGCGCCGGCTTCGTCACCGGCGAGCTGCTCAACGTCGACGGCGGCCAGCACGCCGGCCGCTGACCCCTGACCGCTGAAAGGAGCCCCCATGCCCTACGTCAACATCAAGGTGACCCGCGAGGGCACCGCCCCCGGCGCCAGCGCCACCACGCCCGAGCAGAAGGCCGCCCTGATCCAGGGCGTCAGCGACCTGCTCTTCGAGGTGATGGGCAAGCCGCGCCACATGACCTTCGTCGTCATCGACGAGGTGGAGCTCGAGAACTGGGGCGTCGGCGGACTGCCGACGGCGGAGTTCCGCCGGC